>NZ_JAHRVT010000036.1:0-16421 GCF_019090545.1 Cycloclasticus sp.
GGGATCGAACCGCTGACCTCAACACTGCCAGTGTTGCGCTCTCCCAGCTGAGCTATGGCCCCTCTTGGCAGGACGCGAATTGTACTGAATGATGAACTAAGTGTCTAGCTTTCTTGCAGAAGAATTCTATTTTTTATGTAATTTATTCCTCTTTTGATATTTTTCAGACATTTTTCTTTCCCAAGTAGAAAAAGAGTCGCATCTAATGCGGGTGAAACTGACGTTCCTGATAGTGCAACACGTAAAGGTTGAGCGACCTTACCCAGTTTTAAATCTAAGGTTTCAGCGGTATCTAAAATAACCTGATGCAAGGGTTCCTTTGACCAGTCTTCTAATACTTCAAATTTAGTGAGTAATAATTCTAGCGACTCTAGACCGGCTTGTTTTAAATTCTTTTTTGCCGCCTTGTCATCAAACTCCTCATAATCGTTATAGAACATTAAGCTTTTCTCGGCCATTTCTTTTAATGTTTTAGCGCGCTCTTGCTGTGTTTTTACAAGCTCTATAATAGATGGTCCCTTATCCACATCACAACCTTGCGCTACTAATTGTTCACTTAATGGCTCAACCAACCGCTTAGGGTCACTATTTATAATGTATTGTTGATTAATCCAAAGTAGTTTCTCTGTATTGAATGTTGAGGCGGTTCTATTGACATCTTTAATATCAAATAGCTCAATCATTTCAGCTTGTGTAAACAACTCTTTGTCACCATGAGACCAGCCTAAACGAACCAAATAATTCAATAAGGCCTCGGGTAGAAAACCGTCATCGCGATATTGCATAACACTAACCGCACCATGTCGTTTGGATAATCGTGCGCCATCGTCGCCAAGAATCATCGGCACATGTGCAAATCGAGGTTCCTGAGCACCAAGTGCTTTCATAATGTTGATTTGTCGAGGTGTATTGTTGATATGATCATCGCCGCGTATCACATGCGTCATATTCATATCTAAGTCATCCACCACAACGGTTAAGTTATACGTTGGTGTGCCATCTGATCGGGCAATAACCAGATCATCTAACTCGTCATTAGCAATGGATATTTCGCCGCGTACCAAATCATCAAAAACAACCATACCCGTTTCTGGGTTTTTAAAGCGTACCACGGGTGACACGCCTTCAACAGCTTCTGTACGGTGTCGGCACTTCCCGTTATAACGTGGTTTTTGTTTATTAGCACGCTGCTGCTCACGCATTGCTTCTACTTCTTCAGCAGAACAATAACAATAATAAGCGTCACCTTGTTCTAATAGCTGTTCAATAATTTCTTGATAACGGGGAAATCGCTCTGTTTGAAAAAAAGGCCCTTCATCGTGGGACAGTCCAAGCCACTTCATACCATCAAAAATAGCTTGCACAGATTCGTCTGTAGACCGTTCACGGTCGGTGTCTTCTATTCTTAATACAAACTGCCCTTTTGTTTTTTTAGCATATAACCATGAAAATAAGGCTGTTCTTGCGCCACCAACATGTAGGTAACCTGTGGGGCTAGGAGCAAATCGTGTACGGACTGTCATTTAAAATCACCAGATAAAATAAAAGCGATATTTTATACTCAACGAGGGTAAGTTTCATTGAAGTCAGCAAAAAACTGTTACTAAATGAAGCCATCACAAAATAATAACTTTCGTTAAGGCTTTAGCAGCCCCGTAATGGCTCGTTACATCGCATTAAGTCATTTGCTCATGATCGACAAATAGTCTCTATTTAAAACCAATGACTTTTCTTAATATTTACACGCCTTATATCTACTGAGCAGTTTGGTTAATTTTATCCCAAACACATTGGCCACCGGACGCCTTATTAATCATTTCAATTCGCTCAGCGTGCTTTTCTAACTCGTCACTGCTCGCCTTAATAACTGGTAAAAGCTGGCGATTCTTATCTAACATTTTAGGCTCAAATACAGTATCCGTTTGATGCTCATCAGCAAACAGGGAGTTCTGCCCACCGGTCATCATCAAATACACATCGGCTAGAATCTCAGCATCTAACAAAGCGCCATGCAACGTTCGTTGGCTATTGTCTATCTCAAAGCGCTTGCAAAGCGCATCTAAGCTATTGCGTTGGCCAGGAAACATCTTTCTAGCCATATGCAGAGAGTCTGTCACCTCACACCACGATGCCATATCTGTATGATCCGAACCCATCAAACTGTATTCATGATTAATAAAGCCAACGTCAAATGCCGCGTTGTGAATAATCACTTCGGCTCCTTTTAGATACTCGAAAAGTTCTTCTGCAATATTCTCATATAACGGTTTATCCGCTAAAAACTCAGCTGTTAAACCATGCACCTCAACAGCCCCTTCATCAATATCTCGCTGCGGATTCAAGTAATAATGGAAATTGTTCCCTGTTAAACGTCTATTAACCAACTCAACGCATCCTACCTCGATAATACGGTGCCCCTGTTTTGGCTCAAGCCCAGTGGTTTCAGTATCTAAAATAATTTGTCTCATAATGAATCTATACCCATATTTGCCAGCTCATCGGCCCTATCATTACCTACATTACCACTATGCCCTTTAACCCAAACCCATTTAATAGTGTGCGGTTGAGCCAATGCATCTAATTGTTGCCAAAGATCCACATTTTTAACGGGCTTTCTACTCGCCGTTTTCCAGTTTCTTTTTTTCCAGTTGGGTAACCACTCATTAATGCCACTTAAAACATATTTAGAGTCACTATTGATGGTTAATTCCGCTGGTTCTTTTAATAGTTTCAACGCTTCAATTACCGCGGTTAGCTCCATACGGTTATTGGTCGTTTCTAGCTCTCCCCCGTAAATTTCTTTTTTAGTCCCGTTGTATTGCAAACTGGCGCCCCAACCGCCTATTCCTGGGTTTCCTCGGCATGCGCCGTCAGTGTATATTTGTACGCTCTTTTTTAACATGTATTATCTTTGTCGCTGGTTCAGTTAGAGGTGAAATAAATCGTTTTTTTAAATCTTTTAAATGAAAAATAGGCGTGCCACCTGAAACACGCTTAACACCCATTACAAAATATGCGGCTGGCAAAAAGGGCAAACAGGCCAGTACCTTTTCAATAAGTTTTTGTCGTGTCGTCGTCGCTTCTTTTTTATGCAATGGAAACAAACAGCAACCTTTGCTTTTTTCAATCTCGAAATTCAACAACCTTAACCAATCGACCACCCGATAACGACTAATAAAATGACCGTTCCAAGGTGTTTTTTTCATCACTTTTGGTAAAAATCGAGGTAAATGCCAAAAAGACCATGGATTAAACCCCATCAATAAGATAATGCCTTCAGGCCTTAATACTCGATCTACTTCGCGCAAAACTTGGTGAGGGTTTTCTTCAAACTCTAATGTATGCGGCATAATAACAACATCTACACTATGCGTTTCTATCGGTAAACTATCGGCCTCCCCGACGATGCATGGGTAGTTTGTCGTCTTGTTTAACTCATGGTCCAAAATAGTGTAATGAGCAAAACGCATTGCTTCATGAAGCTCGTCTTCCCAACCGATAAAATCAAGCTGTAATACTTCTGGGTGAAACCCCTCTTTGAGTTTTTCACTTAATAAAACAGATTCCGTTTGCCGAAAAATTTGCCCAATAGGCGACTCAAACCAATGACGAAGTTCGCTAGTGCTGCCTATAAATGAGTTTTTTCTGTCTACCATTAATTAAACAACCTATAATTAGTACATTAAACTAACCCGTCACAACTAGCCCAATTCAATGCGATATTTAATCACAAATAAAACGATCAGTTTTCTTTTATTTGCCAGCTTTACTATACTTATTTCTTGTACCCCGATACAGCTTAAACCGACGCCAACAGCTGAACTAAACCCTTCTACTGAAGCACAATCGCTAGCCGGTTCAAGCACTATAAAGGCTGTTCAAAAAACGCCTTCATCTAACGTCAATTTGTCGAAAAATCTCTGGTCTCGTTTGTTCTCATTGTATCAATTCCCGACCATTGAAAACGACCGCATCCAAGCTGAGATTGACTGGTACAGCAAACACCCTGACTATTTAATACGCGTTCAACAAAATGCAAAACCGTATCTTTTCCATATCGTTAATGAAATAGAAAAACGCGGACTTCCCGGTGAACTTGCCCTCTTACCCATTGTTGAAAGTGCTTATAAACCCTTTGCTTATTCGCATGGCAGAGCTGCTGGTTTATGGCAGTTCATCCCCTCTACTGGTGTCGCATACGGCTTAAAACAAACTTGGTGGTATGATGGGCGACGTGATGTGTACGCTTCTACAAATGCTGCTTTAACTTACCTTACAAAACTATCTAAACGATTTGATGATGATTGGTTTCTTGCCTTAGCTGGCTATAATGCAGGCGGCGGTTCTGTGTCGTCAGCAATGAGAAAGAACAGGCGACTCGGTCGCCCAACTGATTTTTGGGCACTTAGCCTTCGCAAAGAAACGCGACATTACGTCCCCAAATTAATTGCCATTGCAAGTATTCTTGCAAATGCTGACAAGTACAATGTAACACTCATCGATATCCCTAATGAGCCATTTTTTGAAAAAGTAAACATTACAAAACAACTTGACCTTGCTCGCGCCGCTGAGCTTGCCGAAATTAGCATTGAAGACTTATACATTCTTAACCCTTCATTTAACCAATGGGCAACCAGCCCTGAAGGGCCCCATTACCTACTACTTCCTGTGTCTAAATCTGCCGATTTTAAAACTAAATTGGCTGTTTTACCCGACTCACAACGCTTAAAGTGGGTTCGCCATAAAGTTAAAAACGGCGAAACTTTGGGACAAATTGCTAGACGTTACCGCACGACGGTTACACAAATAAAACAAGCTAACCCTATTAAAAACAACCTGATCAGAGCTGGCAAGCATCTACTTATACCTACGGCTAATTACAATAATCGTTTATACGCTAGTAGTGCGGATATGCGTAAAAGTGACATTATTAACACCTCGCGCCAGGGGCAAAAAGTAGAGTATTACGTTCAGTCAGGCGATTCATTCTGGAGTATTGCTAAACAATACGGAGTGGGCGTTCGCAGCTTAGCTAAATGGAATGCAATGGCCCCCAGAGATACCTTAAGAATTGGTCAAAAGCTGGTTATTTGGAGTCAGCACCCAACACATCCAAGCCCGCGTACGCAACTCGCCTCTAAACGTAAAAACCAGACTATTCGCTATACCGTAAAAAGCGGTGACTCTTTGTACCTTATTTCTAGGAAGTTCAACGTTAGCATTATAGATTTGAAACGTTGGAACACCTTAAATAAGAAATACCTGAAGCCAGGACAAAAACTAAAAATTATTGTTGATGTCACCAGGACATAACAAGCTACGTTTACCGATACAACAAACAGGCTACTTTATGGCTTTCACTCAATAACACATCAGTCGGTTTGATTTGGCTACAATCAGCCATCGCTTGATCACAACGTGTATGGAAATGGCAGCCAGTTGGCGGATTAGCGGGTGATGGCATATTATCTGGTAGTTTAATGACCTTTTTCCCCAAATCTTTATCCCAGCTAGGAACTGCTTCAATCAATGCCTTTGTATAAGGGTGAGCCGGGCGATTAAGTACCTCTTCAACCTTGCCATATTCAACAATTCGCCCTAAATACATAACGGCAACCTTATCAGCTAAATAAGCCACCACTGACAGATCATGAGTAATAAATAAATAACTAAGCCCTTGCTCATGTTGCAGTTGTTTCAACAAATTTAAAACTTGCGCTTGCACAGAAACATCTAATGCACTGGTTGGTTCATCACAAACAATTACTGACGGATTAACCGCCAAAGCACGGGCAATACAAAGACGTTGACGCTGCCCACCTGAAAACTCGTGAGGATAACGTAATCTAACCTCTGTTGTTAAGCCAACTTTAAGCAGTAAGCTGTTGCACTCACGCACAACATCGGCATCACTTAAATTAGGTTTTAACGCCCTAATTCCTTCCTCCAAAATATCACCAACCAGCATTCTTGGGTTCATCGATGAAAATGGATCTTGGAAAATAATTTGCAGCTGCTGGCGGTATGCTTGAAAAGCTTTTTCTGAGAGCTTTGCGATATTCTGCCCTTTATATACAACATCACCCGATGTAATAGGCAACAATCGTAACAGTGCTTTTCCTAACGTGGTTTTGCCACAACCGGACTCCCCAACTAACGCAGTTGTACTGCCTGCTGTTAATTCCAAACTAACCTCATCTACCGCCTTAACCTGCCCAACCGTGCGCTTTAGCAAGCCTTTCTTGATCGGAAAATAAACTTTTAGTTGATTAACCGTTAACGATGAATGGTTTACCGCATCTTCATTTGAAGAAGCCAATGTAGTCCCTAGTTTCTCAACCAGTTCAAGCTCGCCTACTCTTATACACCTTACTTGATGTGTATTAGATACCTCGGTCCACTCAACCATAGTCGAATCTACACAAGACGACTGTTTAAAATCACAACGATCTGCAAACCGGCAGCCAGCAAATGGCTGCGATAGCTTAGGAACTGTGCCTGGCAGGGTTACCAACGACTCCTTGCGCTTTTCCATTTTAGGAACAGCATCAAATAAACGCTGACTATAAGGATGTACTGGCTTTTTAAAAAAGTCATCTCGCGATGCCATTTCAACTAACTGCCCTGCATACATCACCGCAACTTTGTCAGCCATATCAGACACAATGCCCAAGTCATGCGTGATAATCCATAACGACATCCCCATTTCTCGCTGCAATTCTTTAAGCAACTGTAGAATTTGCGTTTGGATAGTTACATCTAGCGCTGTTGTCGGCTCATCGGCAATCAATAAATCAGGCTCATTTGCTAACGCAATGGCAATCATCACTCGCTGTCTCATTCCTCCGGATAATTGATGGGGGTAATCAGCATAACGTTCATCTGCATCCGGTATGCCGACTTGTTTAATCAATCCTATGACACGTTTTCTTACATCCTCAGCGGCTTGTTTCTTATGTACTAAAACTGCTTCTGCAATCTGCTCCCCAATACTTAGCACTGGGTTCAACGATGTCATTGGATCTTGAAATATCATCGATATACGCGCCCCACGTACCTGACGCATATCTTTTTCTGCCACCCGTAATAGATCGACGCCCCGATATAGTACCTTTCCTGCTGTTATTTGCGCGTTATTAGACAACAGCCTCATTACTGATAAAGCAGTCACTGACTTGCCACAACCCGACTCACCAACCAGTGCAAAGGTCTCCCCTTCAGCAATGTCAAAACTTACACCATCAACCGCTTTAACCGTTTCAGACGGTTGATTAAATTGAGTCATCAGTCCGTCAACGGACAGTATCGGTGCGCGCATCTTAATTAAGCTTTTAGTAGATCAACCACAGCATCTAAACCACGATGGTTTAATTGAATATCCGTTTGAGCCTGAACGGTTGGTTTTGCATGATAAGCCACGCTTAAACCAGCACAATTCATCATCAACAAATCATTGGCGCCATCACCCATTGCTATCACTTGATGCTGCGCTAACCCCAATTCCTTAGACAACGCTAATAACAAATCTGCTTTTGATTGTGCGCCAACAATATCACCCTCCACTGCACCGGTTAGGCAACCATCAGCAACTTCCAAGGTATTAGCTAGTGTGTAATCTAGGTTTAATCTGTTTTTTAATTTTTCAGTAAAAAAAGTAAAACCACCTGACACTAGGGCCAACTTTATCTTTGACTGCTTTAAATAATCATTAAGTTTCTCTGCACCCGGGTTTAGCTTTAACCGTTCATCATAGACACGCTGCAACTCCCCGACAGGTAACCCTTTCAATAACGCAACTCGTTGAGTCAACGACTCTTCAAAATTTAACTCACCACGCATCGCAGCTTCTGTAATACTCGACACTTTTGGCTTGATACCTAACATATCAGCAATTTCATCAATACATTCAATAGAAATTAATGTTGAGTCCATATCAGTGACTATTAAGCGTACTTGCTGTCCATCGAAATGATCTGGTAACCGACTTACATCGCAGTTTAATGCCTGGCGTACTGCTGAAAGCTCAACAAGCTGTGGACTCGTTAAGCTATAAAACCCATCGTTAGGTTCAGCTTTTGTATCAAAAACCTTACTGATATAAGAAAGGTCTTGATCAGAAAAAAGAGCATCATGGAAAATATATTTATTCATTATTCAATACGTTACAAATTTAATTTAAGTTAATCTACGCTTTCAATTATATTGATCTTGGGTCAAAAGCATCCCGTACGACATCCGCAAATAAATTAGCCGCTAACACCAAGGTAAACATAAAAATAAACGCCGCGGTTAAAGACCACCAAACAATCGGCTCACGCGCCATTTCTAACCGCGATGTATTAATCATATTGCCCCAGCTGTAGGTTGATGGATCAACACCTATATTTATATAAGACAGAACCGCTTCGGCCAGCACTAATCCACTAAAATCGAGCACAATAGTAATCATCACTAAATGCATGACATTAGGCAGCACATGCCGCTTCAACAATTGAAACTTTCCAACACCTAATGCTCGGGCAGCAACAACATAGTCCATTTCGCGAATTTTCAAGGTTTCCGCACGTAATAGTCGACAAAGCCCTGTCCAACTCGTAATACCTAAAATCATACACAGCAGCAAGAGCCGCATATCCGCTCTGTCTTCTACTGTGGTAAATAATTCAGGGTTATTTGCCATATAGACCTGCGCCATTAAGATAGCTGCAGCTATCAGTAACACACTAGGAATGGAGCTTAGGGTGGTATAGAGGTATTGAATAACATCGTCTATCCAACCACGAAAAAACCCAGCGGTTAAGCCAAAAGTAATCGCTATAGGCAACATAACAATGGTTGTCAGTGCACCAATAACCAAGCCTGTACGAATACTTTTTATCGCTTGATAAAGCACATCTTCGCCCACCTTGTCTGTACCTAAAACATGGTAATGAGGTGCTAACATTGTTAAAACAGACACTAAGCAAAATATAACCAATAGCGTTAAGAGACAACTCTTGAGGCCATTAGAGCCAGTAAATAATGCACGTTTACTTATCAGCTTAAAAATAGCTATTAAGAAGAACCAGACCAAAACCCCCGTTGCTAGTCCTTGTAAGATTTTAACCAGGATATCTTTTTGCTTATTAGATGGTTTAGCTAAATGCGCCCCTCCATGAAGCAACGGAGGATAAACCCAGCGAGTAACACCGCTTGCATCGACACGCATTTCTTTAGCATAGGCCAAATGTGCAAAAGGCTTAGAGTACGTTTTCTCTACCTTTGTGCGCAAAGGCGTCAATATGATATCCAACACACTGACGACTTCTGCATGTTCATTTATTTGTCCATTCGCTAATGTTTCATGATGCTCAAGCCGAATAGAATCTAACGTACCAATCAATAAAAACACCAATAAAACGGTTAGTGATATAACGCCAACCGAGTTGTTCATTACTTTTAACCAAGGCCGGCGTAAATGTTCTTTTTTTCGAGAATAGCAAACAGCCCATACCCCACTGATCACAAGGGCAAACACAGCCATATCTGTCCATAAAAGCGTCAGCATTAATCTAGCCGTACTCTTGGATCAACCAAGGTGTAAGAAATATCGGTCAAAAGCAGGCCAATAATGTATAAAAATGAACCAAGAAACACCATTGAACGAACAATAGCAAAGTCTTGACTACTGATCGCGTCAATGGTGTAACTGCCTAAACCCGGTATTCCAAAAAACGATTCGGTAATCAAGCTCCCCATAAAGAGCAAGGGTAATATCACAACAATGCCGGTTAGAATTGGAATCATGGCATTTTTAAGCACATGTTTAAATAATACTTCGATATCAGACAGCCCCTTTGCTTTTGCTGTTCTAACATAATCCTTTGCAGCCTCTTCTAAAAATAACGTACGGTACCAGCGAACACCAGAGCCTAAACCAGACACCACACCAATCAACACAGGTAGGATAATAAACTTAAGTGCATCGACACCCGGAGCATATCCAGAAATGGGGGTTAGCGCTAACAACTTGCCTACAAAATATTGACCAGCAATAATATAAAACAGCCCTGAAATAGACATTAAGGCTATACATAAAAACAAACCACCAAACTCTAAAATACTGCCTCGATAAAATATTAATAAGAGGGCAAATGTAATATTTGCTAATACCCCAAATATTAATGATGGAATAGCGATAGCTAAACTGGGCCACATCCGTTGCGAAATATCGGCAACAATATCACGACCACTATCAGAAACGCCTAAATCAAATACAAACAAACCCACTGATTTTTCAAAAAAAATTGTTTCCGAAAACTGTTTAACACCCGCTTCTTGCTTGTTCCACAGTAACGGTAAGTTATAGCCACGTTGTTGCTTCCAGTTATCAACCGCAGCCTGAGTCACATGTTTATCACCCAGTTGCATTCGCGCCATATCATCGGGTGAGTTAACAATAAAAAATAGTACAAACGTTAATATATTGACCCCAAGCAACACAGGTAATACATAAAACAAACGTCTGATAATGTAATTAATCATAGGGCTGTGGAACGCTCAATTCGCCGATAGATAATGTAAGCAGGTAATAGTAAACAGGCTATCACCAATAAAACGAACACTAATGGCCAATAAACCGGCGCATTCCATTTCTTTTGATATTCATCCCTCATCTCAGGGTCAATATTGATGTATTTAGTTTTATTATTGACCATTAAATTGGGGTATGCATTTTTATACCAAGCATGATGTAGTGAAAAAGCTTTTGGATGAAAGCCCCATAACCACGGTGCATCTTGTTGGCTGATTGCTACCATTTGTTTAATGATCGCTTGGCGTTCAGGGGTATTTTCCATGGCGCTCATTTTCTCAAACAAACGATCAAACTGTTTATTTTGATAATTAGAAGCATTTTCACCACCATGAATTGATTTGGCATTTTTGCCATATAACAAAAATAAAAAATTCTCAGGATCTGGGTAATCTGCATTCCAACCCCACATAAACATTTGCGCATTACCATTACGCATTTTTTCTTGGAAGCGATTGTAATCTGTACTACGAATAACCAGTTGAATATTAAGTTTATCAAACTGTTTACGTAACCAATTTAGTCTAGCTTTACTATCTGGCCCACTGTCCATTGTGTCAAAATATAAAACCAACGGTTTCCCAGTTGCTGGGTCTAACCCATTCGGGTAGCCCGCCTCAGCCAGCAACTCCCTTGCTTCAGCCACAGTCCGTCTGCGTAAGCCATCACGCCAGTTATAAACAACAGGGTTCATCCCTTGCTTACCAGCAACATGACCAAAAATACCTGGAGGAATAATACTTTGTGCTGGAACACCACGACCATTTTGAAAAATTGAAATATATTCCTCATAATCCATAACTATAGAAATAGCATGACGTAGCTTTCTAGTCTTGTCAGAATCACCACCAACAACATTATCTAACATATTAAACGCGAAATAATAGGTCGATGTTGTCACCGCTGTTTGTAGGCCAATGCCACGTGCAATCATATTATCGGTTAAACCAACATCCCCTTGCGCCGAAAAACTAACCGCTTGGTCAAAACTATCTGAACTAATACCGGAAACATCGTAATAACCTTGTAAAAATTTATTCCAATAAGGAATGCTCTCTTTTTCTAACGAGAAAATCACTTTATCTGTTAAGGGTAATGGTTTGCCTGAATCCATCAATAAGGTCTGAATATCTGCACCAGGGTATGCTTCTGAAGGGTAATACTCCGTATGAAAATTAGGGTTTTTTGCCAGAACCATTCGTCTATTAGGGTTATTTTCTTGCAAAAAATATGGTCCTGTTCCCACAGGGAACCAATCTAATGTTATGTTTTTTTCTACCAATAGAGGGTTTGAATAAAACTCATCTGCTTCCCAGGGCATTGGTGCAAAAAATGGCATTGCTAACCAATTTATAAACTGTGGGTATTTCCCTTTGATGCGAATCGTAAAGTGTTGGCCCGTTAATTTTTTGATGCCAGTCATTTGCTCAGAGTGCAAACGTTGAGTTTTACTTAATCTAGGCGATTTATTTTGTAATGCCGTTTGTTTTTCTGAAAACTCTTTAAAACCCACTATATAGTTCGCCATTAAGCTGGCTATTGGTGATTGTGTTGCTGGGTCAGCCAAACGCTTTATTTGATAAATAAAATCATCTACCGTTAATGTACGTGTTGCCGTTGGTAAGTCGTATAAAGACCGAGTATCCCAACCCTCGGGCAATGTTTTATGTAATTCAAGATTAAAACTCGGGTGGGGCTGAAATTTAATATCATTTTTAATTGTTAAATGATATTCACTAAAAGCAATATTGGCCACATCAGCATCGTCTGACAAATATTCACCTTTCGCATTTAGGTAGCTGACCGAAGGCATTTTAGCGGCCGCTAGCGGTTCTAATTGATAAGGGCGTTTTAAATAATGATATTGAAATAATGGTTCGTAGACCTGCGCAATAATGGCATACTCATTTGAACTGTACGCTTTCGCAGGATCAAGATGCTTAGGCCGTTCAGAAAATGACGAATATATGACCTTGCCTTCTCCGTGATCCTCAACATAGGGGTTATTTAAAGCCTTATCTGTACAAGCAGACATTAATAGCACTAAAAAGAGAAAACCCGCTGCCCTACGCAGTTTAATTACTGGCTTATTCACGATGATTTATTTTGATTGTAAAACCTGATCTTCGCCTTCACTTCGAGCAATAATAACTGCACCACAAGAATCACTAAATACATTAACGCTGGTTCTACACATATCCAAAACACGATCGACAGCAAGAATAAGCCCAATGCCCTCTAATGGAAGCCCTATTGTTACCAAAATAATACTGATTGCAACAAGACTTGCCGCTGGAATACCCGCTACACCAATCGAGGTAACCAAGGCTGTTAGGACAATAAGAAACTGCTCAGTAAACCCTAAACTTAAGCCATAAGCTTGAGCAATAAACATAGCTGCCACGCATTCGTATAACGCCGTACCATCCATATTAATAGTTGCACCTAACGGCAAGACAAAGCTACTTGTACGATTTGAAACACCTGCGTTTTTTTCAACACACTCTAACGTAATGGGCAGTGTGGCTGACGACGAGCTTGTTGAGAAAGAGGTCAGCAATGCGGGGGTCATCGCTTTGTAATGGCGAAGTGGTTTAACGCCACCGAGGTATTTCAACACTAATGGCATAACACCAAACATATGAATAACTAAAGCACCTAATACCGTAAAGAAAAAATAGGCTAATGGTAAAAAAGCAGCTAAGCCTGTTGAAGCAACTACTTTAGCTACTAAGCCAAAAACACCGATCGGTGCAAACTTCATGACCCAATCGGTCATTTTCATCATTACATCCAATACTGCATTCCAAAATGTCAGCAAAACTGTTTTTCTTTGTTCGATTATTTGAGTCATAAAATAGCCAAATAATAGTCCAAAAAAGATCAGCCCTAACATTTGGCCATTGGCTGCTGCTGCGACAATATTGGTTGGCACCATCCGTAAAAATATACCGGTGATATCAGCAGCTCCTTTTCCTTCTAGCTTTGAAGCAACCTCTGTAATATCTTCCGTTAAGCCAACACGATCACGAACTGGTTCACCAGCAATGATGCCTGGCTCTACGATATTAACCAAAACCAAACCGATTAAAATAGCAACCAGACTGGTCGACAGATAATACGTAATTGTCTTCCCACCTAAACGACCTAAACCACCTAAGTTACCCATATTTGCAATTCCACAAATAATCGATGACAAGATCAATGGGACTATCAACATTTTTAGTGCATTAAGAAATAACGTACCTAAAAATACATACACATCATAAAAAGTAAATGAACCTATACCCGCTTCTTCTCCTGTTGCAATACCCGCAATAATCGCTAAGCCAATTGCAATAAAAATTTGCCAGTGTAGTTTCATTTCAACTTATTGTGCTTGATTAGCTAAAACCACGTCTGCCTCAACACTTAAATTTTCTATTGTTGCGGCCAACATTACTTCACCAGTTAAACGTGATAAAAACTGCTTAAATGTTTGGCGTGAAGTCTCTGTCATCTCTGTTGGGTCGCCATCAGTTACTTTACTCAACTCAATAATCGCAACATCGCCATTGTCTAGCGTACTTAATTTAAAAGAGGGTTTTCCCTGTGTTGGGTGAGACATACTAAACGCATCGTTTAATAATTTTACTGGAACCGATTTATCATGCCTTGTCACCGGTCCAATATCTTCAAGCAGGACATCATCTGACGTTGACAAGGTATTAATCGTTACCCCTGATGTTAGCTGAGATAGTAAATCAGCCGCTTTCTGTGTTAACAATTCATTAGCCTTATCTTTTTTAACAGACAATTCAACTCTATCTTTTACTGCGGTTAACGGCATTGTTGCCTCAGGTACATAGTCATTAATACGTAATACAACTAAATGCTCAGAGCCTATTTCAATTGCATCGCTATTATTACCCGCTAAAACATCTTCATTAAACACAGCCTGACGCACTTTAGTACTGGCAGCAATGCCCTCATCACTAGTACGTGTAATACCCGTTTGTTGTTCAACCGTTAACCCTAATTCATCAGCGATAGGGTTTAATGAATCTGGATTTTCAAACGCTAACTCAGCAAAACGCTCTGCTAGTTGATAAAACCTTTCGCTAGCAACATTTAATTTAAACAGCTCTGTTACTGTCTCTTCTACTGCTTCGTATGGTTGCACCTTATCAGCCTCTTTTGAGACCAGCTTTATAATATGAAAGCCGTATTGAGTTTGAACTACGTTACTAACCTCGCCTTCTTCAAGAGAATCCAGCGTTTTTTCAAACTCTGCGCCCATCATACCGTCGGTGATGATGCCTAAGTCACCACCTGATTCAGCCGAACCAATATCTTCAGACAACTCTTTAGCCAAGCTTGCAAAATTTTCTCCCTTGTTAAGTCGGCTTAAAACCATGTCGGCTTTTGCTCTCTTTTCCTCTCTCTCTGCATCTGCGAGATCAGCAGTTGCTTCAATCAATATATGGCTCGCTCTTCGATGACCGGATACCGTAAATGACTGACGCTCACGTTCATAGAACGCTAACAATTCATCTTTCGACGGGGAAACCTCCGACATCAAGTCAGACAAGTTTAATGAAATATATTCAATAGATGCTTCTTCAGGTGATCTATAAAGAAGCTTATTTTGTGAATAATGTTCATTAAGCTCTTCATCTGTTACCACCACTTCATTAACCACTGAAGAAATAGGCAGCAACAAATACTTAATATCCCTAGTTTGATTCGTTAAACGATGAAATTCATCTATTTCACTCTCGTCTACTAAGGTCGTACCTATAATAGAGTTTATAAATTGTTCTCGTTCAATGCTTGCACGTACCGTTTCTACAAAATCAGTGGTTGTTAAGCCTCTTGCTTGTAATAATTGCTCATAGGTTGTTTTATCAAACCGTCCGTCTTTATGAAAGGCATCTATATTAGAAATTACATCAAGAACGGCCTTGTTTGATGCGACATAGCCATCTTTATTAACTGTTTGCAAAACAAGTTGTTCTTGAATTAATCGATTCAACGACTCTTGGCGTATTGCCTCTTGATTAAATAAGTCAGCAGAGTATTGATCACCATATTGCTCTTTTAATTGAGCCACACGGTTTTGATAAGCCTGAATAACATCCGCTTGGTAAATTTTATAATCCCCTACTTCAGCGACAGCTTTTTCGGACCCACCATTGGTGTAGTTTTGTAAGCCAAACAAAGCAAATGGAATAGAGATCATTATAAGAATAACCATACCCAACCAGCCTTTAACGTGTACCCGCAATCTATCTAACATAAAAAATAATCCACATAAAAATTTAAAAAAATAGTGCTTAACAGTCGTCTCAAAAGACAATACTCTCAGTTTATATAAAACCACTGAATTAACAATTTAATGTTTATTGACAGTGGCCGCAGCATCCTAAAGGGGAATTCACTATTGCACTATATGTGAGGAAATTAAACCATATTTTAGGCTAGTGTGCGTTAGTTTGAACAAACTATCCTTTACAACAACAAGGACACTAGCCAAGAAAACGATATTAAGCGGCGTTACTGCTGGCAACTGCATTTATTAAACAACTGATAGCACTTTATAGGGGACATTTATAAACATCCTATTAATTGCATCGCGTTCTAAATTAACTCACATTTTCGATGAGCAAAAAAAACCATTAATTTTTTCAAATTAATGGTTTTTTGTACCAATGGCGGAGTGGACGGGACTCGAACCCGCGACCCCCGGCGTGACAGGCCGGTATTCTAACCAACTGAACTACCACTCCTAAATGGTGGGTGCTGAGGGGATCGAACCCCCGACATTCGCCTTGTAAGGGCGACGCTCTCCCAGCTGAGCTAAGCACCC
>NZ_JAHRVT010000037.1:0-35289 GCF_019090545.1 Cycloclasticus sp.
ACGAGAAAAACAATATTGCTGTTAATAGTACACCTTATTAATACGCATATTATATTATTTTGCTAAGGGTCTTAAAAAGACTAGTAGATTAATAGCGCTAGCTGGGGGATATGTGCGCTTTATGGGGCGTTTGTTTATAACGTAAATAGGCTTAATTGAGGGTTTTTGCTAGAAGTTAGGCGTGGTTGCAACTTTTACAATGAAAGAATGCGTATTTGGTAGGTCTAGGACCTATAGACTTACAAGTGTAGGCCTATAAGTCCTAGAATGATTAAACTGAATTTAGTAATGAAAAGTTTTTAATAGGTTATCAACAGATAACGTATTTAATTAACTTTATCTTCCAGTTTATCTCCGGCTTTTTCGATACTTTCGGCAGCATCCTCCGTCATTTCATCAATTTTTTCACCAGCATTTTCTGCGGGTCCATCTTGCGTAATGTTATCAATTTTTTCACCAGCTTTCTCTGCAGGCCCATCTGGCTCACACCCCGACACTATGACAGCAAATGCAAGTGTGATAATAATGGTAAACATATGTAGTAATTTCATCGTACTCCCTATATTTTTAGTTTAAAATAGTGTTGCACTAAAGATACTAACAAAGATTAGAATCTATGTGGCACTTAAGTTTTCATTCATTAGCCTTTAGGATCACGAATTGTATGATTAGCTAAGGTATTTATATCTTTGGTCTACGCCCAGTAATCATAAAAATGATAGCCATAATAATGCCGACTACAAAAAGGATCCAAGCAATATTGCTAGCTGTGCCGGCGACTCCACTAAGACCTAGTACACCGGCTACTATAGCGATAATGAAAAATGTGACTGCCCAATTAAACATGGTGACTCCTGTTTTTTTGTTATCTCTGAAAAGTATATCTAAGACTGGACTCTAGTTATTAGAAACCTTTAACATGAATATATTCTAATCATTTTTGCTGCACCATTCTTCAACTTGCTTATCAGCTTCATCTTTTTCAATACCATAACGTTCTTGCAATTTTCCAGATAGTATTTCAGTATTGCCTTCAATAATATCTACGTCTTTATCAGTTAATTCACCCCATTGCTGTTGCGCCTTACCTTTGAGTTGCTTCCATTTGCCTTTTAAAATATCGGTATTCATTTGTTACTCCATTAATAGTTAAACTAACACACAAAATATTGTGCTTTTCGACTTACGGTTTAAACCATAACAAGGCTTGAAATGAAAAACTTTAAAGCAGATTAAAGTTTTCTATCTTTGGCTAAGAAGCTAGTCGGTATGCAGATAGTGAGCTTGGGTGCTCTTTAAAAACAATGATATGTGTTTATTTTTCAGGTAAATAGGGTGTCAGGCTATTTTTAGGTTGGCATTCTTCATACCTACCATCGCCCATAACGATTTATGTCATATATTCCTGATTCTAATGGCCGCTTAGTATTAAGTGATGTGGTGAAATCATGCAAAACGTTCCAGAAATTTGGATTCATGCGTCGAATACCCCATTTATTAATCACGGCATCAAATGCCTCAGGGGTGTCTGCTTGAGATAAGGCAAAAACAAAATCATTTAGCTCTTTGATGCTAATAACAAACATTAGGTTAGGGTAGCTGCCAATTAATTCAGGGAAAATAGCTAAGGTATCTTGCTGATCTTGGTGCCTTAAAGATTCACCTAAAATAAAGGAGACACTACTGTGACGACG
Organism: Cycloclasticus sp.; assembly: GCF_019090545.1. Taxonomy (NCBI): domain Bacteria; kingdom Pseudomonadati; phylum Pseudomonadota; class Gammaproteobacteria; order Thiotrichales; family Piscirickettsiaceae; genus Cycloclasticus; species Cycloclasticus sp. Next base: position 1,695 of record NZ_JAHRVT010000037.1, read on the forward strand.
GTTTTTTAACATGCTGTAAGACAAAAACTGACCGTCTAGCTGTTCAATTTTAATAAAGCTGATTTCTGGTAACCAGTTGATTGCCTTTAATTGCGAAGCAGGGGTGCTGGCAAGCTTAGAGAGTAACTGGTTTATTTGAGTACCTTGATGTTCGAACGTTTCTTTTTTAAGGCTGGCTGCTTCATGACATTCAGCATCACAGCGGTTAATACTATCTTTTGCTTTGCTTAATGCTGGGTAGTCATTTAGTTGTGACGTAAGTAATTCTGAGTAAGGCTCTTTTGTCTCGTAGTTAATGGCTACCGGCGAATCTATATCTATATCATGATAGGTAAACTCGGTTTTAATATTGGCGAAGGTTGGGTACCATTTTTTATACAGTGGTTCTCGGTAATCAGCAGGCATTAAGCGCAAGAAATTAACTTCTGAACTATTACGAATTAAATCAAAATAGAGCCGAGTTTGTGTTTGATGAGAAGCGCTACCAAACACATTAAAACTGACTACTAATTCATAATAGGTTCTTTCGAGTAAGGGGTAATCCATTAGCCACGTGGTTAATGGTAATTCTCCCTTCCATCCCTTTGTAACAGAAGCGTTATCGTGGTGGCGAAACACGGTAAGGAAAGCATTGTCATTGACCTGTTCCCCATTCCATATATGTTCCTTGGTTGCACCTTGTGGAAATGTTTTTTGATAGGTGAGTTGACGCTGACCTATATATTGGTTTCGTTTGGTCTCATATTTCATCCATTGGCTACCAAAATCCAGTAAGGATGTTTTTTCACCTGGCAGCCCTAAGTAAGGATTCATTGCATGTTGGTAATCAGGGTTATTGGTGTAGACCTCATGTTTTGGGTTTTCAAACATAACCCAAAATTGGTCACGGATAACATTGGTTGCTATTTGCCCTCGGCAGACTGGGCCGCGAATAAAGTTGCGTATAAAAAATTCGGCGTTATCTAGTAGAAAACGGTAACGGGCTTTTGCTGGAATAGCCTGATAAGTGATAAAAGGGTTTGACCTTTCTAAATAAGAATAGCCGGGAAGTTTGTCGACAGACCACCCAGGAGTCATGAATAATTGTTTAAAGTGTTTTAAGCGTTGTTGATCAAACCTATATGGAATATGGGTTTTATGCACAATGGTTTCTTCAATAGCTTTTAAACGATAATAAAAAGCCTGATTTACATCGTCAAACGGTCTTGCTGTATTAACAGGCATAATTTTTTGACCGCTGGGAGTATAAGATCTCACCAGTGAATAAAACTGTATGCCTGCGTTAGGTGAGTTACCGGCAGATTGGTTGACTTGATCGAAATATAAATGGCCTAAGAAAAGGTGTTCATATAAATAGCGTGCTACCAATGCTGTACGTTTATCGTTACTGTTTAACCAAGTTTCCCACTGGACAATCATTGCCTGATGTTCTGGTGAAATATCGATGTTCTTTGTGACGATTTTAGCGCCCTCACTCAGCCAAGTGCTTAAGGTCTGTGCCTCGCTTTCATTTAGACCGGCAACAGCTAGCGGCATTCCTCCATGTGGGTTGTTTTTTGCGTAGTCAGAAAACTCACCGGGAGCAGGGCAGGTATTCTCTCGTTTTAAGCCAAGTTGAATATTTTTTGGGATCGGCTGATTAGGTGTTAGCGGGTTTTGTAAGGCTAAATCAATCATGTTTTTAAACAAGGACTGATTATTATTCTCTCCCCCGTGTTGTAGACGTTTTTCTAACACAGAAAAAAAGCCTTTTTCTCGCCATTCTTTTGCACTTTGAGCATCGATTGATAATCGAGTAGGGCTAGCATCATTTAAACGGGTAGCATCGTACACCGATTGCTTTGTTGCTCCACGCTCAAGACCATCAGGTGACTGCATTTTTAGTTGACAAGGAGCGTCATAACAAGCATGACAAGCAATACATTTCTTTTCAAGAATAGGTTTAATGTCGCTGTGGTAATCGAAGGTTTGATGTTTGCCGATAACCCTTGGGGCCGTTCTATTGTCTTTTTCACAGGCTGCAAGAACTAAAACGAGTGAAAAGAAAACCATAAAGTTCAGGTTTTTGTTACGAATGGTGTTTGTATGCATGAGTGAAAAATTACTACATAATGTTGATTACCTTAAAGACCAACAAGTTTACTCGACAATCGCTGACTGAAAATTTAATTATGAAAAAATTATGGACGATATTACTGAAAGGCAGTGTTGCTGTTTTTCCTGCACTGTTAACTCTGTACTTTTTTTATTGGCTGGTGACGACAATAGAAAAAACGGTGAGTCCTTTAATTATGTTCATTATCCCCGAGCAATATTACGTGCCTGGCATCGGTTTGTTAGTCGGTATTTGCTTTTTGTTTTGTGTCGGTTTATTGGTTAATGCTTGGATCTTTAAGTGGGTATTTGGACTTGGTGAGAAACTGTTAGAAAGAATTCCATTGATAAAGTCAGTGTATGGCGCACTTCGCGACTTTATGCACTATTTTTCACCATCAGGCGAGCAAAAAGAGCTTAAAAAAGTGGTGATGGTTAGCATTAATAATATGCAATTAATCGGGTTTATGGTCAGTGAGGCAGGTGAGCTTCCTGGTGTTGATATGCCTGATGATAAAGTGGCCGTCTATCTACCCATGAGCTACCAAATAGGCGGGTTTACTGTGTATATATCAAAAGAGAATATTCAGCTCATCGATATGTCTGTAGAAGATGCTATGCGCCAAGTATTGACAGCCGGCTTGTCTAAAAAGAAAACAGCTCCATAGTTTATAAAAAGCATCAATCAAGTGTGTTTTTATCTAAGGGTGAAGGTTTGCCGCAACTATCATTGTCGGCAAACCTTTTATTGATAACACCTTTATAAGACGATTTTTAATTTACCAATTTAATGCACCACCAGTTTGATATTCGGTCACGCGTGTTTCAAAGAAGTTTTTTTCTTTACGCAAATTAGCTTGCTCATCTAACCATGCTAGGGTGTTTTTTGCGCCTGGAAAGGGCTCTTTTAATGCCAAGGTGCGTGAGCGTCGGTTGGCAATAAAGCGAAACTGCTCAATATGGTCAGCTTTGTTGTAGCCTAAAATGGGCTTCTCTAGCAGGTAGTTGGCATAGTCAAGCTCGGCGGCTTCAGCTTCCTCCCAAAGTGCTTGTACTGCCTGTGGGTCTAACTGGATATTTTCTTCAATTAAAATTTGTTTGATAACGCGCAGACCAAAAGAGCAGTGCATGACTTCATCGCGCATAATATATTGAAGTTGCTCGGCAGTTCCCTTCATTAAACCACGCCGTTGTAAGGCAAAAATGGGGCTAAAGCCGTTATAAAACCAAGTTCCTTCAAAAATGGCGGCAAAAAAGAAATACGCCATGACAAAGTTTTGCAGTTCATCTTTATTCGTTAAATCAATGTCGGGGCGCATGATTGAGCCCAGCCGTTGATTACACAGTTGAATTTTATGATGTATTTGCGGCACAACGCGATAGCGGTTGTAAATCTCCGATTGGTCAAGCCCAATGGTTTCTATGCAATGTTGATAGGTCCATGTGTGCATAGCTTCTTCATACACTTGTCGAGCCTGATAAATTTGTAGCTCGGGCGCACTCATCTTTTCCATCACCGCCAATCCGATATTTCTCATGGCGAGAATGTCCGAGGTGGTCAGGTAAGCTAAAACATTTTCATAAACATGGCGTTCTTCGGGCGTTAGTTTATGTTGATAATCATGAATATCTTGGGTCATATTGACATCTAACGGTGTCCAATGATTTTTATTCGCATTGATAAAGTAATTCCATGCCCAATGATATTTAAAGGGGGCCAGTTGGTTAATGTCAGCCATGCCATTAATTACCCGTTTATCTTCTGGATTAATTGGCGAGTTAGCTGGTCGTGAAGACGTAGCAGCTCGCGCTTGGTTGACAGTGGCTTTGTTGCTTGATGTGTTTTCTTTGCTTGAGTTTTTCGCAAATGGATCATTCCAATTTAGCATCATAATTCCTCTTAATTTACATGTTAGATGATGGCCTACTGGCAGGCATCACAGTCTGGGTCTAAGATAGAGCAGACCTGCGGTGCTTGTTCGGGCGTCGCGTCGTTATGATTATCATTTTGTTCCATATGGGTCGCCCCTATGGAGCGCAAATAATAGGTACACTTTAGGCCTCTTGCCCAAGCGAGCATGTAGAGGCTATCGAGTTTTTGGCCTGATGCTTCAGCCATATAAAGGTTGAGACTTTGTGATTGATCAAGCCATTTTTGTCGCCGACCAGCCGCTTCAATGAGCCAGCGCGAATCTATTTCAAACGCTGTTGCATAAAGGGCTTTAAGTGCTTCAGGTACACGTTCAATGTGTTGCACAGAACCGTCGTAGTACTTTAAGTCATTAATCATGACCTCATCCCACAGGCCAAGCTCTTTGAGATCAGCCACTAAATGAGTATTGATAACAGTAAACTCACCAGACAGATTAGATTTAACAAACATGTTTTGATAGGTTGGTTCGATAGATTGCGAAACGCCGCAAATATTTGAGATCGTGGCCGTTGGTGCAATCGCCAAACAGTTACTATTCCGCATACCTGTGTTCATTACTTGTTGGCGTAAGCTATCCCAGTCTAGGCTTTGGCTTTGGTCAACTTGTAAATACTGGCCACGCAGCTCAGCCAGCGTTTTTAATGAGTCAATCGGTAGAACCCCTTTGCTCCATAAAGAGCCGTTGAAACTAGGGTAGGCACCCCGTTCAGCGGCTAAATTACATGAGGCGCTAATGGCGTAATAACTGATTAACTCCATTGACTTATCAGCAAACTCAACCGCTTGTTCACTGCTGTAGGGTATTTTTAATTGTTGCAAACTGTCTTGAAAACCCATTATGCCCAGGCCAACTGGGCGATGCTTTAAATTTGAGTTGCGCGCTTGCGGGACACTGTAATAATTGTAATCAATCACGTTATCGAGCATTCGCATGGCGGTGGTAATTGTTTTTTCTAAATGTACAAGATCCAGTTCGTTACCCCGTAGATGGGCCGGTAGATTGATAGAACCCAAATTGCAAACAGCAATTTCTTGCTCACTGGTATGTAAGGTGATTTCGGTACAAAGGTTCGAGCTGTTAACAACACCGACATGCTGATTGGTATAGCGAATGTTACAAGGGTCTTTAAAGGTAATCCAAGGGTGACCGGTTTCAAATAACATGCCCAGCATTTTTCGCCAAAGATCTACTGCTTTGATGGTTTTATGTAATTTTATCTCACCTTGCTGAGCTTTCTGCTCGCACAGCTGGTACGCCTTTTTAAAGGCTTCACCAGTTAAGGCATGAAGGTGGGGCACTTCGTCGGGTGAAAAAAGAGTCCAATCATCTTGTTCGATAACGCGTTGCATAAATAGATCAGGGATCCAGTTAGCGGTGTTCATATCGTGGGTGCGGCGGCGCTCATCACCGGTGTTTTTTCGAAGCTCTAAAAAGGCTTCAATATCAATATGCCATGTTTCAAGGTAGGCACAAACAGCCCCTTTACGTTTGCCACCTTGATTAACCGCAACCGCGGTGTCATTGGCGACTTTTAAAAAGGGAATCACTCCTTGAGATTGGCCATTGGTTCCTTTGATCTCAGCGCCTAAGGCACGAACTTGCGTCCAATCATTGCCTAGCCCACCGGCATATTTAGAGAGTAAGGCGTTATCTCTGAAAGAAGAGTAAATATCGGCCAAATCATCGTTAACGGTGGTGAGGTAGCAGCTGGACAGTTGTGGCCTTGGTGTTCCCGCATTGAATAAGGTTGGTGTCGAACTCATAAAGTCAAAAGATGAGAGTAATTGATAAAACTCAATCGCTCGTTCTTCTCGCTCAACCTCATTAATTGCTAAGCCCATTGCCACGCGCATAAAAAAGGCTTGTGGTAACTCAAAACGGGTGTCTTTTGTGTGAATGAAATAACGGTCGTAGAGTGTTTGTAAACCAAGGTAACTAAAATTAAAATCACGCTCACTTTGTAGCGCTTCGGCTAGCTTATCTAGGTCGAATCTTGATAATTCTTCATCTAATAAGTTTAATGAAACGGCTTTGTTGATATACGCTTTGAAATACTCAGGATAGTGGGTGAGCATCTCCGCTTGGCTTCGGCTGGTGGTTTGTTGGTGAGTAAAACTTAATGCCTCGGTGCGTAAATTATTAAGCAGCAACCTTGCTGCCAATTGGCTATAGTCGGGGTCTGTGTCAATCAAGCCTCTGGCACCCATAACAATGGCTTGTTGGAAGGCGGACTCGGGCATTTCATCAAAAAGGTTATTTTTAATTTCGTTGATTACTCGTTCGACTGAAATATCATTAAGCCCTTCGGCGCACTCTGATATTAAGTCGCTCAGCGATTCTTCGTTAAATGGCTGGAGGGACTGGTCAACTTGCTGGATGCTAATTTGCCAGCTGGATTGTTCAGCTGTTTCTTCGGCAGAGCGTTCAGCGGATCGTTGTTCACGATACAAAACATAGGCACGGGCTACCTTATGCAAATCGGCGCGCATCAGTGCTAATTCCACTTGGTCTTGTATGCTTTCGATATGAATGGTGTCACTTATCGATAGATGCCTAACAATAGCCTGTTGTACTTGGCTGCTTAGTTGAGTGGCAAGATCGTGAATATGACTAGATTGTTGTGTATGTTCACCTTCTACCGCCAATAAGGCTTTACTGATGGCAATATAAATTTTATTAACATCGAATTGGGTTAGTTGCCCGTTGCGGCGAATAACTTGATAGTTGACAGCTTGCGCAGCTGCTGGATGATCTGTTGTTAAAGCGACAGAAAGATCGTTCATTGTTAAATCCTCAGGTTGATTATTAGGCAAACCTCGAGGCAACAATGGGAAAAAGTGATATCAATACGGGGCTGATACATCACTGATTACAATCCTTAACGCGAGGCTTGGCAAAAAATAGAGGTAATCGGACTGAGTGAATATAAGATTCACAACACCGTTGCGCGACAGTTCTGGATTCTAACCAGATTCCCCTCAAATACTATATATAGTGCTTAACTATTTATTGGCTAACAAGATAATGTAAAATTAATGTATTTACAAGTGCTTGTTATTTTTTATTTTTGAACCCCCGTGCTAATTCAATAAAGGCACTAATGTAAGGTGTTTCAATATCTTGGTCACGGCAAGCAGCATGTAACATCCCATGCATGCCCTTAGCGCCCAGTGGTTTTCCAATTAATGACTGTGCTGTTGTTGGCGCATCCAATAACCAGTCGGGTAGGGCAGCCACCCCTTGGCCAACGGCAATTAATTGCATCATCATTGTGGTTAACTCAACCTGACGAACTTGCGCGGGTTCTACATTGGCAGGGTCTAGGTAGTGTCTAAATACATCAAGGCGACTACGCTCAACTGGGTAGGTAATAAGCGTTTGCTCGGCTAAGTCTTCTGCGTTAATGAAGGCTTTATCTTTCAATGGATGCTGATCATTCATCACTAACAAGGCTTGATACGGAAACAGCGTTAAGAATGAAAGACCTGGTTTATCAACTGGGTCGGTACTAATAACCAAGTCAATTTCACCACGACTCAGCGCCGGTAGCGGATTAAAACTCATACCGAGTTTGATATCAATATGGATGTCTGGCCATTGCTTGCGGTATTGCTCTAAGGTTGGTAATAACCATTCAAAACAGGCATGACATTCAATGGTAATAAAAAGCCTTCCTGCTTTGCCATTAGCAATTTGTTTAAGCTCATGCTCGGTGTTTTCAACCAACGGTAATACTCGCTCAGCTAGATCTAATAAGCGTTGCCCCGCATCAGTAAGCCCGAGGGGCTTGTGTTGGCGGAAAAACAGCGTCGTTTCAAAGTGGTTCTCAATTGTTTTTATTTGGTGTGATAAGGCCGATGGTGTCAGATGAAGCTTTTGTGCGGCTTGATTAAGGTTTTTACTGCGGGCAATGGTGTAAATGGCCCTGAGGTGTCGAATTTCTAAGATCATGGTGAATTTATTTCAACTTAATGGTGAAAATTATGAGATTGATTCAATTCTATGCTTGCTGGATACTTCTCGCAACATAAAAATAATGAGGTTAAAGATGATTCGTACACATAATTTAGGTTTTCCACGTATTGGCGCGCAAAGAGAGTTAAAAAAATCATTAGAGTCGTATTGGCAAGGAGAGATAGATTCGCAAGATTTGTTTAATAATGGCCAACAATTAAGAAAGAACAACTGGCAAACTCAAGCTGACTCGGGCTTAGACCTTATACCCGTGGGTGATTTTTCGTGGTATGACCATGTGCTAGATATGAGCGCCTTACTAGGCTGTATACCTGAACGATTTAAGCATGATGGTGGTGCAGTGGATATTGACACGTACTTTCGGATGGCGCGTGGCCGTTCTGTTGATGGTGGTGATGTTAGCGCTTGCGAAATGACTAAATGGTTTGATACGAATTATCACTATATCGTGCCCGAATTTCAGCCCGAGCAGTCGTTTAAGCTATCCACTGAAAAGTTGTTTGATGAGGTAAATGAAGCGCTTCAATTAGGCCATCGTGTTAAACCCGTTATTTTAGGCCCGCTGAGTTTTCTTTGGCTTGGCAAGGCAGAGGGCGAGGCGTTCGATAAGTTAAACGTGCTCGATCAACTGCTGGCAGCTTATGGTGAGATATTAAATCGTTTATCTGATCTGGGTGTCGAATGGGTACAAATTGATGAGCCTATTTTAGTCCTCGATTTGCCTGATCAATGGAAGTTAGCCTTTGAACAGGCCTACCATAAATTACAACGAGGCGATCTAAAGTTATTGGTGGCAAGCTACTTTGGCGAGTTAGCTGACAATTTAAAGCTTGTTTGCGATTTGCCCGTGGCAGGGCTGCACATCGATGCGATTAGAAGCCCCGAACAAGTCCAACAACTGATTGACTGGTTGCCCAGTTATAAGGTGTTGTCAGTCGGTATTATTGATGGCCGAAATGTTTGGAAAAACAATTTGGGCGCGACAGTCAGCGTGACACAAGCTATTCAACAACATTGGGCTGGCGAGTTATGGCTGGCACCTTCTTGCTCTTTACTGCATGTGCCTGTTAATTTGGCGTTTGAAACGTCATTATCGGATGATATTAAATCTTGGTTATCTTTTGCCACAGAAAAACTTACCGAGTTACGGTTGGTAAAAGCCGCGGTGTTAGATAATAACTGTTTATCAAGCGATGAGTTTTCACGTAATAGGGAAGCCATTAGCAATAGAGAAAATTCTTCGCTGGTGCATAATAAAGACGTTCAGCGATGTTTAGAGAATGTGAAAAGCTTAAGCTTAAAGCGAGGCTTAGATTTTAACGAGCGGATTAAACTTCAACAGCAGCATTTGCGCCTGCCTAATTTCCCAACGACGACCATTGGCTCGTTTCCACAAACCACCGATATTAGATCAAACAGGCGACGTTACAAACAGGGTGAGCTTTCTCAGGCAGACTACCAATCAGTCATGCAACAAGAGATTGCTGATGTCATTGCCAAGCAAGAAGCGCTAGGCTTGGATGTGTTGGTGCATGGTGAGCCAGAAAGAAACGACATGGTGGAGTATTTTGGCGAACAACTACAGGGTTTTGCCTTTACACAAAACGGTTGGGTGCAATCATATGGCTCGCGTTGTGTTAAACCGCCGATTATTTATGGGGATGTGTCTAGACCTCAAGCAATGACTGTGAATTGGGCTAGCTATGCACAATCGTTAACCGATAAGCCGGTTAAAGGCATGTTGACTGGGCCGGTGACCATTTTGAATTGGTCGTTTGTTAGAGATGATCAAGACCGTGCGACTACATGCCAACAAATAGCCTTAGCAATAAGAGATGAGGTACTGGATCTAGAAAAAGCAGGTATTCGCATTATTCAAATAGATGAAGCGGCTTTAAGAGAAGGCTTACCATTGCGAAAAAAACAATGGTCAGAATACTTAAACAGGGCTATTGAGGCTTTTTGTATTACCACCTCAGGGGTGAAAAATGAGACACAGATTCATACTCACATGTGTTATTCAAACTTTAATGACATTATGAGCTCTGTCAGTGACATGGATGCTGATGTGATTACCATTGAAACCTCACGATCAGACATGAAATTATTAGATGCTTTTGAACAGTTTCAATACCCAAATGAAATTGGCCCTGGGGTGTATGATATCCACTCGCCAAATGTTCCAAAAATTGAGCAGATAGAATATTTAATGCAGCAGGCAGCAAGGCGGATTCCATTGGAGAGACTGTGGGTGAACCCAGATTGTGGCTTAAAAACACGTGCTTGGCCAGAAGTGCAACAAGCGTTACGCAATATGGTCACAGCCGCTAAGCAATTAAGGCAGTCGGTTACAGTGGTTGAGTAAGGGAGCAGTGTTTTCATAGGATTTGTGTGTTACATCACCTAATCGGGTTGTGCCGGAACAAATAGTCATGGTTTGAAAAACATAGGACGTTTAAAATATGAGAAGGTCGGTGCTAGTCTTAATGGTTTAAGGCTGGCATTGATTTTTGTTTTAATACGCCATTGATTAAGTCAAAAATATGAGGGACTGTATGCACGAACGCACGTTAGATCATTTAAAACACAGTCATGATTTCTCGTTGAAAAATGAACGTGGAGAACGGCGCACACAATATGTGTTGATATTGACCGCTATTACCATGGTCGCAGAAATAGTGGCTGGTACTGTGTTTGGCTCAATGGCGTTGTTAGCTGATGGCTGGCATATGGCCACTCACGTAGCAGCCTTTTTAATTACTATATATGCCTATCGTTATGCACGTAGGCATGCAAAAAATAAGGCTTACACGTTTGGTCCTGGTAAAGTCGGTGTGCTAGGTGGTTTTGCCAGTGCCGTTGCCTTGGCTGTTGTAGCATTTGTGATGGTGATTGACTCTATCCAACGCTTGATTGATCCTCAAGTGATACAATTTAATGCGGCGATTGGTGTGGCAGTTATTGGCCTTCTGGTAAATTTTATTAGTGCTTTTTTACTTAAAGAAGACCATCATCATGGCCACGCTCATGACCACAATTTAGAAGCGGCTTATATGCATGTTCTCGCCGATGCATTAACATCATTACTCGCTATTGTAGCATTGCTATCTGGCAAGTATTTTGGTCTTAATTGGCTTGATCCAATGATGGGTATAGTAGGGGCAGTAATTATTACTCGCTGGTCTTATGGCTTATTAAAGCAGACGAGCCCTATTTTACTGGATGGCAGTGTTGATGAGAAATATAGGCTTGCCATTAAAGACAGCATTGAAAAAGACGCCGATAACCGTGTTTCAGATATTCATATCTGGAAAGTCAGTGCAAATCATTATGCCGCAATTATTTCTTTGGTCACACATGACCCGAAGCCGACAGAACACTATAAAGATCTATTAGCGGGCTTTCAGCAACTTTCTCATATTACCGTTGAGGTATATGAATGCGCTGATGAGGTTTGCGAAATTTAAACTTTACCGAATACAACGGTTGCTTGATTTTCTGTCCAAGGTTCGTGCTTGACCATTGCTTTTGTAAAAATAGTTTGTTGGTATTGGGCTGTTAACCATCGCTGTAGAGCGGGATAAGGCGCTTGTAGATACCATTGCCGTTCAACACGAGAGAATTGCCTGATAAAGGGTAAAATCGCATAGTCGACTAAGCTGGGGTTATCGCCCATGATGAACTCATGTCGGTTAAGTCGCTGCTCAAGTTGTTTAACGTATTCTTCACAGTGCCTGCGGTAAGTGTTTTTCTCTTTGTCGTGATATCGAGAGGCCGCTTTATATTTTTTAAGTGAGTCTACGAAGGTGATATCGTTATGTTCAATGAACTTAAGCATATCCTCTAGCATGCTGGCTTGGTGCTTATAAAGTAAGTTACTAGGGTCATTTTTATTTAAGGCCCAAAGCATAATATCGATACTTTGATCGATGACTAAGCCATCATTTAAGACCAGTACGGGAACGGTTGCTTTTGCTGAAACAGATAGCATCTCTTCAGGCTTTTTTTTCATGTTCACTTCACGCAAAGTAACGACTTGTTGAGCCATTAATAAACCCATTCGTGCTCGCATCGCATAAGGGCACTGACGTAATGAATAAAGCTTTGGTAAAGAGGGCATAAAAGAGGTCGTTGTTTTGAATGTAATGGAAATGTCTTGAGTATAAGGGTGATTGTAGCGTCAAGTTGTGAGTGTCACATAGTTTTGATCTAATGAGGTTTAATAAATACCTCAGCATCAGAAAAGACTGCGTTAAACACTGTAAAATGCGGATTCAAGTTTTTTTACATATGCACTTCGGAGATAACCATCAACGCTTTTCTATCTATCCCTCTAGGTATTCGCTACATGATACTCAGTGCTTTTGCATTCAGCATCATGGCATTGTTTGTAAAATTAGTCGGTGATCACGGGATTCCTGTTTTAGAAATAGTTGTTGCGCGCTCGCTCATTTCATTGGTCATCAGTTACCTAGGGCTAAGGCGAGAAGGAATCGCAGTATTGGGTACACGTAAAGGCTTGTTGGCGGCACGCGGCTTAATTGGTTTTGCTGCCCTTATTTGTGTGTTTTATGCAATTACCCATTTGCCCTTAGCCGAAGCAATGGTTTTACAGTATCTGCACCCTATGTTTACTGCGTTATTAGCACTGTTTTTTTTAAAAGAGGCGTTAAGAGTTGGCACGCTGGTATGTATTGTTTTAAGTTTTTTCGGCGTATTAATTATAGTGCAACCGGACGTTCTGTTCTCTTCAACTACGGTTGATTTTGATTTTTTCACAGTGATGATTGCTATTGCGGGTGCGTTTGGTAGTGCCGTTGCCTATACCTTAGTTCGAGCCTTGGGGAAAACAGAGCATCCCTTAGTGATCGTGATGTATTTTCCGTTAATTTCCTTACCGGCTAGTCTGATTTTGCTATGGGGCGACTTTGTCATACCAGTAGGTATTGAATGGTTTTACCTACTAGCCATTGGGGTTGCAACCCAAGTAGGTCAGGTAGGTCTAACGAAAAGTATGCGCACTGAATCTGCCGGCCGTGCTACAAGCTTTGGTTACTTACAAGTTGTTTTTGCGATGTTATTAGGTATGCTTTTTTATCAAGAATATCCAAGTCTAAATACCTTATTGGGGGCGGGTTTGATTATCATAGGCGCATACCTCAATCTCACTTGGAAAGAAAAAGTTAAGGAAATATAAATGGCAAAAGCATGTGCACGACATATATTGGTTAAAACTAAGGAAGAGGCCGAGAGACTGAAAAAACAGTTGGCTGGTGGCGCTGATTTTGCAAATTTAGCTAAAAAGCACTCACAGTGCCCTTCAGCAAAAAAAGGCGGGGATCTTGGTGAGTTTAGCCCAGGTAAGATGCTAAAAGCATTTGATAATGTTGTTTTTAAAAAAGCATTGTTAACTGTTCATGGCCCCGTTAAAACGAAGTTTGGCTATCATCTTATTGAAACCATTTACCGGACTTAATGATCAGAAAACTGTCAGATTATGAAAATATTATTTAGTAAACCTCAGCAGTTGAGCGAGGAAAAAAATGTTGAGCTGGTGGCGCAATTGAGCGGTGTCTTGTCATATAAAAACCTTGATGATATGCATACTCACTTCTTATTAGAGTTGGACAATGAAACTGTAGAGTTTGATTCTATTAAGCAGTTGTTTAGTTTATTTGAGCAATGGAATATTGATCAAAGCCCGCTTGAATCTTTATTGCAGATGGTTAATATGAAATAAAAAAATCGCACTGGCTGATAGTTTTAATAAAAAAAGAGGGTCACTCATGGCAACTCAAAAATTTAAATTAAGTTACCTGCATCCTAAATATTGGCTAGCGTGGTTAGCGGTTGGAGTGAGCCGATGTATGGCTATTCTTCCGAGGTCTTGGCAGTTTAGCTTGTCAAAATGGATTGCGAATAGGCTGGCGAGTAAAGAAAATCGTCGCATTAGCACTATTCGACGAAATATTGACCGCTGTTTTGCTAATGAAACAGATGCTTATCGAGAGGAACTTGTTCGCGCTAATATCAAGTCATCAGCCTTAATGTTATTTGATTTGTTTAATATAATTTGGCGGCCACCCGCTGATATGACCGCTAACATTAAGGTTGTTGGTGAAGAATATCTAGAACAGGCGTTGCGTGCAGATAAACCTCTTTTGTTAGTCATTGGGCATTTTACGCCACTTTTTCACGCCATTAGTAAACTGAGTACCTTGGCCCCCTTTGACGTGATTTATAGGCGTATGAATAATCCAGTAATGGAAGCAAATTTGTATCAACGGGGTGCTGGGAAATACCCAATAACCTTATTCCATCGTAAAGATATTCGTAAAATGCTAGAAAAATTGGCTGATAACGGGACGGTTTTTATTGCACAGACCAAGATTTTGGTGTCAGTCGTGGCGCATTCGTTTCTTTTTTTGGTATTCCAACAGCGACGATTACCACTATTCCACAATATGCCCAACAGACGAATGCGCAAGTGATGTTACTTAGCGCATATCGAGATGGTGAAAAAGGTTCTGTAATTGAGTTTGAGCCTGTTTTAGAGAATTACCCAACGGGTGATGATGTGGCGGATACGCAGCGCTGGACGGATTGGTTAGAAGAAAAAATACGTTTACATCCGGCAGACTATTTATGGATGCATAAGCGCTTTAAAACTCGGCCTAAGGGCGAACCTGGTTTTTATAAATGAATACTAGGATTATCATCACTAAAATAACGAGCAGCTATGCAACAAGCTAAACGCCGATTATCGCAACGATTGTTACGTAGAGTTGAGGCGTGGGGTAATACCTTACCTCACCCAACGATGTTGTTTATTTACTTATGTTTTTTAGTGATAGGGGTGTCATGGATAGGCCATTATCTTGGTTTGTCGGCTATACACCCTGTTAACGGTGAACAAATTAGCGTAGTAAACCTGTTTAATGCGGCTGGTTTGCATCAAATACTGGGCAAAATGGTTTCAAATTTTATGACTTTTGCCCCCGTTGGTCCTGTATTAGTCGCAATGCTTGGATTAGGTATCGCCGAACGATCGGGTTTAATTCAAACCGCTTTGCGTTTAATGGTGATGAAGGCGCCGACAAAGTTTTTAACGTTTATTGTTGTGTTGGCGGGGGTGCTATCTAGTATTGCAGTGGACTCTGGTTATGTAGTGATGATACCAATGGCGGGCGTTATATTTTTAGCCGCAGGACGGCACCCATTAGCGGGCATTGCGGCCTGCTTTGCTGGTGTTTCTGGGGGATTTAGTGCGAACTTATTAGTTGGCCCATTCGATGCTATTCTCGGTGGTATAAGCACAGAAGCTGCGCGCTTGATCGACTCGAATTATGACGTAACCGCTACTGCAAACTACTATTTTATCGTTGTTTCTACGCTGCTGATCTCTGTAGTGGCGACGTGGGTAACCGAGCGTTTTATTAGCCCGATGTTAGGCGAATACCGTGGTGCAGAACAAGGTGATTTAAAAACGGTGTTAACAAGCGAAGAACAAAAAGGTTTAAAAGGGGCCTTTGTAGTTGGGCTGGTTATTGTCGTGGGTATTTTATGGGGGCTAATCCCTGATCAAGGGTTGTTAAGAGACCCTGTAACAGGCGGTATTATTAAGTCACCATTTATGTCTGGTCTGATTGCCTTAATTGCTTTAAGTGCCGCTCTTATGGGGATAACATATGGCAAATTGTCTGGCTGTTTTAAAACCAATGTCGATGTGATTAAGAGCATGGAAAAAAGCATGGAAATAATGGCTACTTACATCGTTTTGATGTTTTTTGCAGCCCAATTTGTTAATTATTTTAATTGGACTAATCTGGGGTTAATTCTTGCCATTAATGGTGCTGATACATTAAAAAATAGTGGGTTGGGTGCTGTTCCATTAATGTTAGGTTTTATCTTTTTTTGCACATTTGCAAATTTATTTATTGGTAGCGCATCAGCTAAATGGGCCATCATGGCCCCTGTTTTTATTCCGATGTTTATGTTGATGGGAGTGGCACCAGAGGTTGTACAGGCGGCTTACCGTGTTGGGGATAGCTCTACTAATATCATTACACCATTGATGCCTTATTTTGCTTTAGTGTTTGCTTTTATGAAACGCTATGATGATAAGGTTGGTGTGGGGACAATCATGACGCTGATGCTACCTTACTCAGTAGCCTTTTTATTAAGTTGGGGGTTATTGTTAAGTCTATGGTTAATGTTGGGTATTCCATTAGGCCCAGGAGCCTCATTGTTTTTAGCCATACCCTAGTGAACAGGGATCGTGGTGCACATTACTATCAGTATCAATAAATATAATAAAGGGGAATAAGAAGTGAATATAGTTGGTCAAAATTTTATCTACGCTGCAGTGATGTTTTTGGCGGGGGTAGGCATTCCTATCATGGGTGCGCTAAGTGGCGGTTTAGGCGCAAGGTTACAAAGCCCAGCGTTAGCAGCGGTTATATTATTTGTAGTTGGTTTTGTGATTGCAGGTGTTTATTTGTTTGTTGTAGAAGGCTTACCTAGTGGGTTACCTGATGCATCAATACCAATACAGTATTATTTGGGCGGTGTATTTATTATTTTTTACACATTAGGGATTACCTATATAGGCCCTAAATTTGGCATTGGTAATGCTGTGTGTTTTGTGTTGTTAGGTCAGCTTATTTCAATGACTGTGATTGATCATTTTGGTTTATTAAGCTCACTTCAGTATTCAATTACTATGCAGCGTTTGGTAGGCTTGTTATTTATGGCGACTGGCGTTTTTTTGGTAGTAAAGCGTTTTTAATTAAAAGGCTTTAATGAGCTGAATTAAACGTCTCAGGAGAGGTTAAGTGGCAGACATGAAAATAGGGTTGGCATTAGGAAGTGGGGCCTCTCGTGGCTGGTCACATATTGGGGTTATTAAAGCGCTGATTAAACAGGGCATAGAACCAGATATCGTTTGTGGAACATCAATAGGTTCACTAGTAGGCGCATCCTATGTATCGGGTCATTTAGATGATCTGGAACAGTGGGCGCTTTCGTTATCTAAGCTTAATACAGTTAAATTCTTTGAGATTAATCGTTCATTTAATGGGTTTGTTAATAAAGATCGGTTGCATCATTTTCTAAGTCAATATGTTGCTTCAGATAAAGCACTCATTGAAGAATTTGACAAGGACTATGCCAGTGTAGCGACAGACCTTAAGACGGGGAGAGAAATATGGCTGTCTGAAGGATCAGTGTTAGAGGCTGTGTGGGCTTCTATTTCGTTACCGGGTTTGTTCCCAGCGATACAGCATGACAATAAATGGCTGGTCGATGGAGGCTTAGTGAACCCTGTGCCTGTTTCTACTTGTCGAGCCTTAGGCGCGGATGTAGTGATTGCAGTAAATTTAAATGGAGACATTGTCGGTAAGCATATAGGAAAACAAGAGAAAACCATTAAACCATCCGGAAAAGTGGTCGATAAGCTCACCAATTTAGTCGCTGAATATACCGATTCAATTTTTTCATTTGATAGAAACCAAGAACAGACGCCTAGTTTATTTGAGGCGATTGCTGGCTCAGTTAATATTACCCAAGACCGAATTACCCGAAGCCGTATGGCAGGAGACCCCCCAGATATTATCCTGACGCCTAAGTTATCACAAATGGGTTTGTTGGAGTTTTATAGGGCACAAGAGGCAATAGATGAAGGGATGGACTGTGTCGAGAGGATGATGCAAGAGATACAATGTACTGTGGGTAAATAAAAAAATATTGGTATCTAAAAATAATAATAAGAGGGTAGACAATGGCAGAGGGTTTAAAATTTAATGATGAGGTAAGTCATGCATTAAAAATGGCTTATCAAACGCCGGATATTGTGTCAGCGAGAGGTCAAGTGATTGCTTCACTTAAACTACAAAACAGTTTAAAGGTGCTTGATATTGGCTCTGGTCCTGGCTTATTAGCTAAAGATATTAGCCAGCATATAGGTCCTACAGGGTCAGTGGTTGGTGTTGATATGGCAGACAATATGGTTGAGTCGGCTAAACAACTTTGTGCTGATGCTTTGAATGTGACCTTTGAGCAAGGTGATGCAATGTCCTTACCCTTTGCCGACAACAGTTTTGACTCGGTTGTTTCAACGCAGGTCTATGAATATGTTCCTGACTTAAATGCTGCTTTATTTGAGTTCGCAAGGGTACTTCGCCCAGGTGGGCGAGGGGTTATTGTTGATACAGATTGGGCGTTCCCGTACTGGAGCGCAGTGGATGTTGATTGTCGTGACCGTATTATTCATGCATGGAAGCAGCATTGTGCGCAAGAGTCTGTTCCTATGCGTTTGGCTGGCGCCATTAAATCAGCAAGCCTGCAATTAAGTAAGGTGGAAGCGTTGCCAATTATGAACATTGAATATAACGATAAAAATTTTAGTTATTGGTTATCTAAAATTATTGCCTCGTTTGCAATTGACCGTAATGGTGTGACTAATAAGGACTCTGAGGCTTGGTTGGCAGGAATCGAGTCACTTGAGAAAAAAGGGGAATACTTTTTTTGTATTAATCGTTACCTTTTTGAAGTGACAAAATGATTTTTTGTAATGGTATGTTTTGCACAGAAAATTAACGTGATTGCACTTATTTATGTAATAGGTTTATCAAGCGAAAACAATAGCTCATTTCTAATGATTAAACGAGTTAGTACGATGAGGTTGGCATTGGCTACTTCTATTCGATAGATTAAAAGAGGTAGTTTTTTTAATGCCTATGCTATTTAAAAAGAACGCCCACTTCAGTGGGCGTTCTTTACACTGAAACTACCAAAGTTCAGTAAGTGCTAATCAGTGATGGCCTGAATATAGTGCCTTGTTATATATCAATATCCATACCATAACCAGACGCTTCTACACCATGACCAAAAATGTCACCAGCATAATGCTCTTGTGTCTCTGGTTTAACATAATCACCCCAACCCAGTTCCATCAACCAACCAGAAGGAGTAGCTGAATAGAAGGTATACAGTTGATCATTAGCATGTTTACCTAACTGCATAGCAACATCAATACCTTGGTTGCGAATAATATCGTGAGATTGGCCAAAATCGTCTAAGTGACTGTATTGGATATGAAGGTGGTTTAGCCGCTCAACCATGCCATGGAAACCAAAAGCAATGGAATGTTGACGGCTGTTACAGTGCATAAAGCAAGGCTCAGCAAAGTTACCATCGGGCATTGGAATTCTATACTCTACCGAGCCAACTAAGCCTAATAATTTATAGAAGTTATACGTTTCTTCATCGTTATCTGAACGCACAAGAACGTGACCTAACCCTTGGTCGCCAGCAATAAAGTTGCCAAATAATGGGCGTCCTGGGTGAAAGGGTTTCATAACATCTACTTGAGGACTGTAATAAATTTCATTCGCTGTGCCTGATGGATCTTTAAGTTTTATCAGCGCCAATATATGACGCTCACGCGCTTCTTCAGGCGTTCCAACTTGAAAATCAACGCCAGCATCTGTTAGTTGTTTTTGCATGGCTTTGAATTCTTCTTGCCCAGCGACACGCCAGCCCATATAAGCTAAATCATCACAATCAGCTGTTTCATGAACAGTAATACGATGATGCTGAAGGTCCATTCTTAGATGAAAGCGGTCATCTTGACCACTTTCAACAATTTGAAGACCAATGCATTCTGTCGCGTATTTCCGCCAAGCAGCAGCGTCAGTGACATTAAGACCTAAATAACCTAGTTCTATTACCTTTACCATTTTCTCTCCTCGTTAAGTTTAAAGATGTTTATAAAAATACGTTTAAACTTTTGTTCATAAAGATGTTTTGATCCAAAATAATTTTACGTTTGGCCAGTTTTAATTGCCCATCAACGCGACGTAAAATATCAGTACGATGACCAACCATTAGGTGTTCTTCATCTTCATTCATATTGCGGTTGACCGTTGTTAATGAATACACTTTGTACTCATCTGGATTCTTTGTATGTTCAACCTCGATATTGCTGATAACATGAGAAGAGCGTGTGGCTGGGTCTTCAGACCAACACGTTCCGGTATCATTTCGTAGAACTCGCCTTTTTAAGTTATGCATATCATCATTGTAATAAGCCATACCCTTCACGGTTGGTTCTACATGGTTTTTACGATAGCGCTGATAACGATAAGGCATCCAGTAGTGAATATCGTCGGTTAGGATACCCAACCAAGCATGAAATTCTTCGGTATCTAGTAAACGAGCTTCTTTATACAAAAACTGCTCAACCTCAAAAGTAAGCTCCATAGAGGCCGGTACTGGTGCTGCTACTGCTGCTGTTTTTTCTGATAAATTTGTCATCGACCTAGCTCCTATTTAGTTGTTTTTTGTATGACGGGGTCTGTAACGTGTTGGTACGTCATTCCATGAATCAGCATTCATCAAGTCAGCCCAGCGGGTATAGAAATGTCGTTGATTGGCGTCGTTAAACTGGCCTTTGTAAATGATGCCCGGTAGCTCTTCGTGCTCAATTTCTCGGGTAATACCGCAGCCATAATGAAGTTTTTCTTGGCGAGTTAAATAACCCTTATTGACCTGTGTATTGCCTTCCCAGTTTTCCCCATCGTCCATCTCAAGAACACCGGCTGGGTTAAAGGTCATCATGCAAGCATTATTAATTTCTTGTTTGATCTCTTCGGGCATGTTTTTATTAACAATGGTGAAAACACGTAGTTCTAACTTTTTAGGCCCTCTAGGTAACCAAACACGAAATGTTTGAATGCCAGGTAAAAATGAAATATTGGGAAATAATGAAACGGAGGCTAATGAACCAAATATATTGGAGCGAAGCTCACCATATTTCTCTTTAATTTTAGGTTTAATGATGTCTCTGACATAATTAAGCCACTTTTCAGACCCACCAATCACTACATCTGCGTAGCCATCGGTTCCAAACTCCCAACCATGCCCATTAATACTTGCGTGATAAGAGTTTTCAGTTACTGCTGGGCCAAAGCCTTCACCTTTATTCATGGCTTTAAGGCCAGAGTCATGGTTCCAAAGCGCATGGTAAGCATCACCAACAAAGTTTTCTACGCCAAATTTCCAGTTGGCATTAACATATGATTTAATGCCGCCATCAATGAATTCTGTTTCTCCATCGTTGTCAAACATCATGTCTAAGTACCAACGAAAATCACCGAGCCACTCATCCAGCGAAGGTGCATCTTGGTCAAATGTCGCAAATATTAAGCCCTTATAGGTTTCAACACGCGCTTGTTTTGGGCTCCATTTTTCTTTATCAATATCGCCTTCATCATAAACATGCTCGTTCGCTAAAGCGCCTAGCTTGCCGTCAATACCAAAACTCCAGCCATGGTAATTACATATAAAAGAGCGAGCATTGCCTTCGTCTGCAAAACAGAATTTGTTTCCACGGTGTGGGCATGAGTTTAAAAAAACTCTGACGTTACCATCTTTTTGTCGCGCCCCAATAACACCATCTTCGCCCATATAAGTGGTATAGAAATCATTAGCATTGGGAATCATTGAGTCATGAGCGATGAATTGCCATGATTTAGCAAAAATTTGTTTTAATTCTTGCTCATAAATTTCTTCTTCCCAAAAAATACGTCGATCGACCCATCCTTCGTCATTATCAATAAATTGATGGTAGTCGGTATTATTAGTCATAAAGTAGGTTCTCCTAAGTGACGAGTTATAAAATACAGTTGCTTTCAAGTAATATTTGTTTTTACTGTGGCGCAAATTCTAATGTTTAATGCCTATAACTACTCTGATGTAGATCAGGAAAATAAAAAGAAGGAAACCCTACTAAAGCAAGTTCTACTATTAAGTATTTACACAATAAAACTTGTTGAAAAAGCAGGATGAGAAGGGCCTGAAAGCCTTTGAATAATTGATGCTAACCATTGAGACCGATAATAAATTTAAAATTTGAGCTAGACTTTCTTTATCGACAAGGGGGTTTTTTTAAGGTCAAATGATCACTGATACGACCATGAGGGCAGTGTTTACACTGATATAAATTATGCGTTTTATAATCACCTTAACAACAGTCTGCTTACTTTATATTCCAAGCACTTGTGTGGCGGAAATATTTAAATATAAGGATAAAGATGGGCATTGGCAGTTTTCTGATTCGCCTATCAATGAGGATGGGGCTACCGAGGTTCGCGCATATAAAAATTCAACCGCCTCTGTCGAGAGGTCGAATGATTTTATAACGCTGCTAAATAGTAAATACCCATTGACTAATCCTGTTCAGCAAGCAACGAAGGCTGTTGTTACTGTTAAAAGTAAACTTGGTTCTGGATCTGGCTTTTTTGTAACCGAGGATTGTTATTTAGTGACGAATAAGCATGTGGTTCGCCCCGCTAAAGGTAAGCAATGGGATGCGACGCAGGCAAAGATCAAAAAAAATAGTTTAATATTTAATAGTAATAAAATACGGCTTAATCAACAAAAAGAGCGGCTCTTTATTAATAAGCAAAAACTCGATGATTTTCGAATATATATAGACGGTTTGAGATCAGACAAAGAAAAACAAATCGCGTTACGCGAGTACGCGCTTTATGAGCAGCAATATCAGCAAGACCTGCAACAACTGAATGAAACGCAGAGGCGCCTGAGCTTGGATGAGGACATCTTTAATCGACAAAAATCTGACTTTAACTTCTCTAGCGCGGTGTCAAATGTTGCTCAGTCATTTGATATTGTTTTAAAAGATAATACTAAAGCAAGAGCCAAGCTAATTAAGGTGGCGTCGACAGATGACTTGGCTTTGCTGAAAGTAAATGCCTGTAAAGCGCCTTACTTAGAAATGGCACCTGGCTCAGTCGTACAGGGTACAACCGTTCATGCAATTGGAAGCCCCTTGGGGTTACGTGATCAGTTAACAGATGGGACGGTAACGCAGGTGTTGCAAAACCAAATAGTCACTGACGCACAGATTTTACCGGGTAACAGTGGTGGGCCATTGATAACCGATGATGGCTATGTGGTGGCAGTTAATACCATCAAAGTAGCAAAAGGGTCTGCGTTAAAGACTGGGTTTGGCGTTTCGATTCCAATTGCTAAGGTTAGGAAAAATTTTGCTGAGTATTTAAATAATTAAATAAAAGGTATTTATTAAGATTAGCGAGGGCCAGTCCATTCATAGATATCTATTGTCTCGGGGTCACAACTTCTACAACCACCTTGGCAAAGTGAGCCAGCTGGAAGTTTTTTTGCATAACCTTTTTTTACCCAGTGTTCGAGCATTGATTTGGCGTCATCTTGAGAGATTTTGAAATGTAAGGCCAAATCACGAACAGGAGCGCTTCGTGCGGCTTGTAAGTAATCACGGACCTCTAATAAAATCATGCGTCTTTAATCAGTGTTGGTTCAACAGCGAGTAATTTCTGGCCAAGTTGGCGAAGCGTAAGCCATATTCCTAGAAAGCCAGCAATGAATACACATAACCAAATCAGTGTTTGTGTTGGATGGCTTGAAAAGTTCGCAATTTGATAGAAAGAAGTCGCCATGCTGTATGCCAAATAAAGGCTCCAGAAAATAGAAAATAAGGCCCAACGTGTTCCTGTTTCACGTTTAACGGCGGCAATCGCAGCAACACAAGGGACATATAAAAGAATAAAGAGTAGATAACTAAAGGCACCAATTTTGCCATCAAAATATTTCACCAAGGTGCCAAAGAGAGCTGAGCTAACTTCTTGCTCAGTTGCGGCTTCATCAAGATTGTCGTTGGCATCAAGTGTCCTTAAACCAAGCGGGTCGCCCATGTTTTGGAACGCATCATTTAAATTATCTTTAGTTGTTGTCACAGCTTCTGAGAACTTATTTTTAAGGCTAAAGTTTTCGTCGTTATCGTCGGTGTTGCCTTCAATATTTGAATAAACTGCATCGAGTGTTCCAACAACCACTTCTTTAGCGAGTAAGCCACTAAAAATACCAACGATGGCGGGCCAATTTTCTTCTTGGATTCCCATCGGTTCAAAGGCAGGTGTGAATGTTTTACCGACTTCACTCAAGACTGATTTTGAACTGTTTTCATTACCAAAACTGCCATCAGTGCCAACGGAATTAAGAATATTGATCACCATGACCATCATGACGATAAATTTGCCAGCCTCTAATACGAAACCCTTTAGGCGTTCCCAAGTGTGGATTAGTAAGCTTTTGATGGCTGGTCGGTGGTAAGGGGGGAGTTCAATGAGAAAACTATCAGACTCACCCTCAAGCACGCTGCTTTTTAGTAACAGTGCGGTAAAAATAGCCGCTGCAATACCTAATAGATATAGTAAGAAAACAATATTTTGCCCAGATTGAGGAAAAAAAGCTGCGGCAAACAAGGCATAAACAGATAGCCGTGCACCACACGACATAAACGGCGCCATCATCACCGTCATAATGCGGTCACGTTGCTTTTCTAGGGTACGTGTAGCCATGATGGATGGTACGTTGCAACCAAAGCCAATAATTAATGGCACAAAAGCTTTGCCGGGTAGTCCAAGCTTACGCATAAAACGATCCATAACAAAGGCAGCTCTGGCCATATAGCCGGAGTCTTCGAGTATAGATAAACAGAAATAGAGAGTCGCGATGATGGGGATAAAGGTAGCAACAACTTGGATACCACCGCCTAAACCATCAGCGAGTAAGACTTGAAACCAATTGGGAAAATCCAAATTCTGGAGTTGAATTTTAAATCCATCAACAAACAGCGCGCTGGCGGTAATGTCAAAGAAATCAATAAAAGCGCCACCAAAGTTAATGGTTATACTGAACATTAAGTAGATGGCTAAAAAGAAGATAGGTAAGCCGAGATAGTCACTAAGAATGACTTTGTCTACTCGGTCAGACCATGTTTGTTGAATATTTTTGACTTGCTTGACTACCTGTGAGGTTAGCTGATGTGCAAATTCATAGCGGCTGGCAGCAATAAGAGTATCTGCATCTTCTCCAGTTGAATCTTTTATATAGAGCTGTCGGCTAGCACAAATTTCTTCGGTTTGCTGTGTTGTAGTGGGGGAGAAGTACCCCTCTAAGCATTGAAGCGCATGCCATCGTAGAATAAATGGGGAGTTGCGTTGCGTATTTAACGTCGGAATAATTTCATCAAGAGCTGAGGTAACGGCAGTCGGGTATTCAATGTTTAAGTGATGCTTAGGCTGCTCATCAATTACCGTTAATATGCTTTCTAAAAGTGAGGTGATTCCTTGGTTTTTACGCGCAACAATAGGAAAAACAGGGCAGCCAAGAGCGTTAGATAAAGCCTCTAGGTCGATGTTCATGCCACGAGATTTGGCAACATCCATCATGTTTAACGCAAGTACAGCTGGAATGCCGGTTTCAAGTAATTGACTGGTAAGGAACAGGCTGCGTTCTAGATTGGCTGCATCTGCAACAATTAAAAGTGCATCAGCCTCTTCGGATAAAATATATTGGCGAGCTATTTGTTCATCAAGAGCCTCGCGGTCACTATCAAGCGCATAAACACCTGGTAAGTCGACCAAAACAAGCTCTTGGTTGTTAACTTTAGTAAGCCCTTCACGACGGTCCACTGTAACGCCAGGCCAGTTCCCCGTTTTTTGTTTAATGCCCGTAATAACATTGAATAATGTTGATTTTCCGCAGTTAGGGTTGCCAATAACGGCAATGACAGGGCTTTTATTAGAGGGGCGTACGGGCGTATTTTCTTCGCAACATTGCTTGGTCATAATGTTTCTATTACTACTTGTTTTGCGAGGGTTTCATTCAGAGCGATACGAGTATTTCCAATACTGACAATAATTCCACCTTTGCTTCTTTGAGTAACCTGAAGGGGAATTAATTTAGAAAAGCCTAGCGTTAGCAATTTTTTTTCTAACGAATGAGCCATTTGATTTTTACACAGCATTACTTCCTGGCCAATTTCAATATCAGCAAGAGTAGCGTACTGGTTTAATGCCTGGTTACTTGACATGTGATCTCAAACGTTAATGATAATGATTCCCATTCTAATCTATGATTGAGTCATGTCAAGGATGTGGAATTAAGAATGCGGTTGATACTTAGGTTTAATGACATAGATCAGGTAAGCAAAAATGATTACGCTAATCCAAATAAAACTAAGAATACCAATTATGCCATCGTATTGCCCAGTTAAGTAAGTCCAGCTTGATGCGGAGTTATGGTCAGTGAGTTCTTTAGTTATTTTTATGAGGAAAACCCAGCTAGCATGTAGACCAATGCAATAAGCAAGAGTACGTGTCTGAAGACGAACTAGGGCAAGGAAAGCGCCAACAACAAAAAGCGCTAGAAAGTCATCAAGCGGCATAAATGCAACTGCTTTAAATGCATTAACGATAACTTCAAAACCAGTGCCTATATATAAAAGGTTTTGATCAATATGTTCAATGGGTTTAATAAAGTGCAAAATGGCATAAAAAAAACTACTAACAACAACCGCCGTAAAACCGTTGTGCCATTGTTGGCTTAGCTTGAAGAATAGCCCTCTAAATAAGGTTTCCTCTATTAAAGCAACGGCGATTCCGGCTAATAATGCTTTAGAAACAAGTCTCCATGTGAATTGAGCATCTTCTGACAGTACTCTAATATCAAGAACGATCAGCGTAAACACAACAACGCCAAGAATTAACAGACCAGAAATAAAGCCGAATGATGTTTTTTTAAAGAAGTTGCCATAGGTATTATTGTGTCCAATGGCGTTTAAACTCAATTTAAAAAACTTAAAACATGGAATCAGTCCTAAGATTAAAAATAAAAGGGCGGCGCGCGTAACCCATTTTTCAAAACGATATTCATTTGTGCCAAACGCTAAAAATAATGGATAGGCGATTAAAGCAGCCAAAACAGAGGCTGTTAAGAAGTAAAAAACAAAAAATAAGGTAGCTTTCATATGGTTTTTTTACATTTAAGTAAAATTGTATTCAAAAAGGAGTGCAAAAATGTTGAAAGAGTCGGTATGATACCGCACATTATTTCCAACCAAAATGCGAAAGTGGCGGAATTGGTAGACGCGCTGGATTTAGGTTCCAGTATCGTAAGATGTGAGAGTTCGAGTCTCTCCTTTCGCACCATCTATTTTTTTGAACAATCATCAATAAACTACACTAGAGAATAATTATGCAGGTTTCTGTTGAATCTATTTCTGATATTAAAAAAACATTAACAATCGTTGTCCCTCAAGAAGAGGTCGATACGGCGATCAATAAGCGTTATGACGATGTGAAACGAAACGCACGGATTGATGGATTTAGACCTGGTAAGGTTCCTATGAGCGTTATCAAAAAGAAATTTGGCGCAAGTGTGCGCGCTGAAGCGTTATCAGAGTTAACACAAAGCTTTTTTTATAAAGCAATCATGGAAGAAAAGCTAAACCCAGCCAGTGCGCCTGTTATTAAAGCTAATGAAACTGAGGTTGAAGGGTATGAGTTCTCAGCAAGCTTTGAAGTCTATCCAGAGATTACAGTTAACCCAGTTGAAGACTTATCACTGAATAGCCCAGTAGTGGAAATTGCAGAGT
Source organism: Cycloclasticus sp. (assembly GCF_019090545.1). Classification (NCBI taxonomy): domain Bacteria; kingdom Pseudomonadati; phylum Pseudomonadota; class Gammaproteobacteria; order Thiotrichales; family Piscirickettsiaceae; genus Cycloclasticus; species Cycloclasticus sp. Next base: position 29,199 of record NZ_JAHRVT010000037.1, read on the forward strand.
CTGATATAGATAATATGGTTGAAAAGCTGCAAAAACAAAAAGCAAGCTGGAAAGAAGTTAAGACCAAAGCTAAAGACGGTAACCAAGTAACAGTTAGTTTTGAAGGTAAAGTAGGTGATAAGCCTATCTCGGAAGAGCCTATTAAAGGTTTCCCTGTTGTTCTTGGCTCAAAAAGCATGATACCTGGGTTTGAAGAAAACTTAAAAGGCGTGAAAACTGGTGAGAAATTAAGTTTTGAAGTGACTTTTCCTGAAGACTATCAACAAGCTGACTTTGCCGGCAAGGTTGGGGTTTTTGATGTAGAAGTGGATAAGGTTGAAAAGAGCGAATTACCTGAAATAAGTGAAGAGTTTATTAAGGAATTTGGTTTGGAAAGTGGTGATGTGGCTGACTTTAGAGCAGACCTTGCTAAAAATATGGGCGGTGAGTTAACTCGTGCATTAGCAACTAAACGTAAAGAAATTGTCATGGATGCAATTGTTGAAAACAATGAAGTGTCTGTGCCAGAAGCACTTGTTGATAATGAAATTAATCAAATGCTTGCTTCGCTAAATGAAAAAGCAGCTCAGGCAGGTCAACCAGCACAGCCGGATTTACCAAAAGAGCTTTTTAAAGATCAAGCAGCTAAACGCGTTAAATTAGGCTTGCTATTGTCTGAAATGATCAAGCAAAATGATATCAAAGCGGATGCTGAAAAAGTACAAGCACGAATTGAAGAGTTTGCTCAAATGTATCAATCGCCTGAAGAAGTTATCAATTGGTATAACTCTAACCCAGAAGAGCGCAATAAAGTTGAAAGCGTTGTATTAGAAGACCAATTGGTTGATTGGGTGTTAGAAAAGGCTAAAATAACAGAAACTCAGTTAACGTTTGATGAGCTAATGGCACCTACTCAAGCAACTGGATAAATGACAGATAATAAGGGAGTTAAGATGCAAAATAAACTAGAGGCGCAAGCACTTGGATTAGTTCCGATGGTGGTTGAGCAGACTGCACGTGGCGAACGTTCATACGATATTTACTCTAGACTCCTTAAAGAACGGGTTATTTTCTTAGTAGGCCAAGTGGAAGACCATATGGCTAATTTGATTGTTGCTCAGATGCTATTTTTAGAGTCTGAAAACCCTGATAAAGATATCCACCTATATATTAATTCACCAGGTGGTTCAGTCACAGCAGGTATGTCTATCTATGACACGATGCAGTTTATCAAACCAGATGTTAGTACTATGTGTATCGGTCAAGCAGCCAGCATGGGTGCATTATTGTTGACAGGTGGTGCTGAAGGTAAACGATTCGCTTTACCACACTCAAGAATGATGATTCACCAACCGCTGGGTGGTTTTCAGGGTCAAGCATCTGATATTGATATTCATGCGAAGGAAATTCTATTAATCCGTGATCGTTTAAACAAAATTATGGCTTCACATACAGGCCAGCCATTAGATGTTATTCAGGGTGATACCGATAGAGATAACTTTATGGGTAGTCAACAAGCCGTTGAATACGGCCTGATTGACCAAGTATTAAAAACACGTAATATAGAAGAGTAGAATAGTTAGCGCTTGGACTGGACAGATTTATAATCTTTAGCATACTGTATATAGCATGTAACTAAAGATTAAGTGTAATGAAACAGTCAATCCTAATAATGAGTGTTAAAGAAAAGAGGTTTGTATGAGTGATGATAAAGACAATGGCGAGAATGATAGTAAGCTTTTGATTTGCTCGTTTTGTGGAAAGAATCAGCATGAAGTTAGAAAGTTAATTGCAGGCCCTTCTGTTTTTGTTTGCGATGAGTGTGTAGAGCTTTGTAACGATATTATTAAAGAGGAGCTTCAAGAGAATGAAGCGACAGGCGCAGGTGATAAATTACCTAAACCCTCTGAAATCAAAGAATCCTTAGATAAGTATGTGGTAGGCCAGCAACAGGCCAAAAAAATCTTATCAGTTTCAGTCTATAACCACTATAAGCGTCTAAATGCCTCAAAAGGTGTTGATGATGTTGAGTTGGCAAAAAGTAATGTATTGTTAATTGGCCCCACTGGCTCAGGCAAAACATTATTGGCTGAAACATTAGCAAGAATGTTAAATGTTCCTTTTACCATTGCTGATGCTACGACGTTAACTGAAGCGGGTTATGTTGGAGAGGATGTCGAAAACATTATTCAAAAAATCTTACAAAAATGTGATTTTGATGTCGATAAAGCTCAAAACGGCATCGTGTACATTGATGAAATAGATAAGATCTCACGGAAGTCGGACAACCCGTCTTTAACACGTGATGTTTCTGGTGAAGGTGTCCAACAAGCATTGTTAAAATTAATTGAAGGAACAGTTGCTTCAGTCCCTCCACAAGGTGGAAGAAAACATCCACAGCAAGAATTTTTACAAGTAGATACCAGTAACATCTTGTTTATTGTTGGTGGTGCGTTTGCCGGTTTAGATAAGGTTATTAAAGATCGTTCTCAAAAAAATGTCGGCATCGGTTTCTCAGCTGAAGTAGTAAGCGAGAATGAAGCGCCAGATGTTAGTGATGTTTTGCAAAATGTTGAGCCGGAAGATCTTGTTAAATATGGTTTGATTCCAGAATTTGTTGGCAGGTTACCTGTTGTAGCAACGCTTGAAGAGCTAGATGAAGATGCATTAATTCAAATACTCAGTGAACCTAAAAATGCATTAACAAAACAATATGTAAGGCTTTTCGAAATGGAAGGGGTTGAACTTGAATTTAGAGAAGAAGCCTTAAGAGAGGTCGCAAAGAAAGCGATGGCTCGTAAAACAGGTGCTCGTGGTTTAAGGACAATTTTAGAACATGTATTACTAGACACAATGTATGACTTACCTTCGCTAGATAATGTTTGTAAAGTTGTTATTGATGATAAGGTTATTCGGGGTGAGTCTGACCCTATGTTTATTTATGAAAATGATAAAAAAGTAGCATCATCGGAATAAAATAGACTTCAAAGAGAAAAAAAGGCGCTTTAAGCGCCTTTTTTTATGAGTTATGGCTTGAAAATAATGTTCGGTGCCCTGATATTCTTACTAATACTAAATTTAATTCTTTAAGGCGGTAACTAATGAACGAAAAACTAGATCTAACAAACTTACCAATTCTTCCGCTGAGAGATGTGGTTGTTTACCCACATATGGTGATTCCGCTTTTCGTTGGTCGTGATCGATCAATACAGGCGATTGATTTTGCGATGGAAGATAATAAAAAAATTGTTCTAGTTGCGCAAAAAAACCCAGATAACGATGATCCCAAAGAGGGTGACCTTTATCAAGTCGGTACCTTAGCCACTATTTTGCAGCTCCTTAAGTTACCTGATGGAACGGTAAAGGTTTTAGTGGAAGGTGAGCAGCGAGTTAATATTGATAAGATTTATACCAATGAAAAATTGTTTGGTGCAGATGTTAGTTTGCTGGAAGATGCCGTAGACCTTGAAGAGCAAGAAATGGATGTGCTAATTAGGACCGTTAGTTCCGCCTTTGAAAGCTATGTGAAGTTAAATAAAAAAGTACCACCTGAAGTATTAACCTCATTATCTGGTATTGAAGACTCTGGCCGTCTTGCAGATACTATGTCAGCGCACATGGTGTTGAAAGTTGAAGAAAAACAAAAAATATTGGAAACATATAACCTTCGCGAACGTTTAGAACATTTGCTGTTATTGATGGAAGGTGAAGTTGATATTCTGGAAATGGAAAAACAAATCCGTAGCCGGGTTAAGCAACAAATGGAAAAGAATCAGCGCGAGTATTATTTGAGTGAGCAAATGAAGGCCATTCAAAATGAATTGGGTGACATGGAAGAAGGTTCAAATGAAATAGATGAACTCGAAAAGAAAATAGCTGATGCAGGGATGTCAAAAGAAGCAAAAGAAAAAGCTGAATCAGAACTGAGCAAGTTAAAAATGATGTCCCCGATGTCAGCTGAAGCCAGTGTTATACGTAATTACATTGATTGTATGGTTAATGTGCCGTGGAAAAAACGTACGCGTATTAGGCATGATCTCGCTGCCGCACAAAAAGTGCTTGATGCTGACCATTATGGGCTAGAGAAAGTAAAAGAAAGAATTTTAGAGTACTTGGCTGTTCAACAACGGGTTAAAAACATGAAAGGGCCAATTCTTTGCTTGGTTGGGCCTCCAGGTGTTGGTAAAACATCCTTGGGGCAATCTATTGCTCGTGCGACGAACCGTAAGTTTGTAAGAATGTCTTTAGGTGGTGTGCGAGATGAAGCTGAAATACGTGGGCATCGTCGTACATACATTGGTTCAATGCCAGGTAAAATTTTACAAAACTTATCAAAAGTTGAAACAAAAAACCCTTTATTCTTGCTTGATGAAATAGACAAAATGGCAATGGATTTCAGAGGCGACCCTGCTTCTGCTTTACTTGAGGTGCTTGATCCAGAACAAAACAGTACGTTTAACGATCATTACTTAGAAGTGGATTTTGATTTGTCTGATGTTATGTTTGTCGCGACTGCAAATAGCATGAATATACCGGGTCCCCTGTTGGACCGTATGGAAGTGATTAACCTCGCTGGTTATACCGAAGATGAGAAAATTAACATCACAGAGAACTACCTCATTACCAAACAATTAAAAAATAATGGTTTGAAAGAGTCGGAATTGCACGTAAGCCAATCAGCGATTAGAGATACGGTGCGTTATTATACGCGTGAGGCTGGAGTTAGAAATATCGACAGAGAAATGTCTAAAATTTGTCGAAAAGTAGTGAGAGACATTTTACTGAGCAAACCTAAGAAGCGAATCAATGTTACATCGCGTAACCTTAGTAAATACTTAGGGGTTAGGCGATTTGACTTTGGTAAAGCCGAAGAAACAAATCAAATTGGGCAAGTAACTGGCTTGGCTTGGACAGAGGTTGGTGGTGAATTACTAACAATTGAATCAGCTATTAGCGAAGGTAAAGGCAAGTTAACACTTACCGGTAAGTTAGGTGATGTTATGCAAGAATCTATTCAAGCTGCTTTAACAGTGGTTAGAAGTCGTGCTGCAATGTTAGGTGTTCCAGCTGATTTTTATCAAAAGAACGATATACATGTACATGTTCCTGAAGGAGCAACGCCTAAAGATGGTCCAAGTGCAGGTATCGGTATGTGTACGGCCTTAGTATCATCCTTAACGGGTATTCCTGTGTTAGCTGATGTGGCTATGACAGGGGAAATTACGCTTCGAGGTGAGGTGTTACCGATCGGTGGGCTTAAAGAAAAATTGTTAGCAGCTCTTCGCGGTGGAATCACAACGGTTGTAATCCCACACCAAAATGAAAAAGATTTAATAGAGATGCCGGCTAATATTAAACAAAATTTAACGATAATCCCTGTCCGCTGGATTGATGAGGTGCTGGAAGTCGCGCTTGAACGGTCCCCGACACCATTGAAAGGAAGTGAAAAGTTAACAAAAAAAGATGACAAAAAAAGTAAACCTGCAAAAAATAAAACGGTGACCGCACATTAAGCTGAAGTGTTTGATTTAATTGAGGCAAGTAAATTAATTGAAGGTATGCTTTAAAAAAATATAGTCATAAAAACCTTCTGAAGCTTGACACTGGTGGGGGGGAAAGGATATAAAATCTCCTGTTGAGTGAATAGTGAGGTAGATATAGCCGCTCTAAACACCAGTAACAAAAAAAATTAACTTTAAAAATTATTTAATCATCCTATTGGGGAAAATTTATGAACAAATCAGACCTTATCAATGCAATCGCTGAAGAATCAGGACTTACTAAAGCTGACGCAGGCCGCGCATTAGATGCCACTATCTCTTCTGTTAGTAGTGCACTTAAAAGCGGTGACTCAATCTCACTTATTGGCTTTGGTACCTTCTCTGTAAAAGAGCGTTCTGCACGCACAGGCCGCAATCCACAAACGGGTGAAACGATTCAAATTAAAGCTTCAAAAATTCCTTCATTTAAAGCTGGCAAAACTTTAAAAGACTCTGTAAACTAGCGCCTCTTCTGTTCTTGGGGTGCTTAGCTCAGCTGGGAGAGCGTCGCCCTTACAAGGCGAATGTCGGGGGTTCGATCCCCTCAGCACCCACCATTTAGGAGTGGTAGT
>NZ_JAHRVT010000038.1:0-11432 GCF_019090545.1 Cycloclasticus sp.
ACTATTAACAGCAATATTGTTTTTCTCGTTCTAAGAAATGTCGAATTTTTAAAAACTTAATGGTATAAAAACAGACAGCCACACCTCAATCAATAAAACCAGGCCCTTATGAGTTGTTTAGTTTCTCGATTGCGTTATTACAGCAACATCACTAAGAACGATGAAAAGTTAATCTTAGAACTTGAAAAAGAGGAAATTGAATATAAAACTCGTACAACACTTAATTTGTATGAGCAAAAAAACAATCTTTTTATTTTAAAGAGTGGTTGGCTCTACCGTTATGCTGATTTACAGGACGGCAGGCGACAGGTATTACGTGTTCATTACCCTGGTGATATTATCGGGCTTACTGATATTGCCATGTGCGAAACACTCGGTGACATTGCAACTGCCACAGACGTTACCTTGTGCCCTTTTCAAAAAAAGCACCTTGATAAGGTCTTTATCCAGTCCCCAAGGTTAACCGCACTCATTTTTAGCTTAGGCATGTTAGAAGAAGCTATTTTACTAGACAGAATAACCATGATAGCCAGGAACAACGCCGTCAACCGCGTGGCAAACTACATGCTTGAGCTATACTCAAGACAAAAAATCCATACCAATAACACGGTATTTACAACCTTCGATATGCCGTTAACTCAAGATGTTATTGCAGACGCATTAGGCTTAACAAATGTCAGTGTCAGCAATGCTTTTGCGCAATTAAAACAAGAAAATAAAATCCTTAACCATCGAAAAAAAATAACTATCTTAGATCCGGACAAGCTCAAGAAGGACTTGAATTTTATCGATCGTTTTTTTGAAATTGACACCAGCTGGTTTCCAAACGCATAAAGGGCAGGAAATATAGTGTAATAAGGTTAAGTTAGCAGTGTAGATTCTTTTGTATTCAACGACACATTAATCACATCGTATAACTCTTTAATATCTTCCTTATCTTTTAGAGCAATAACATCATCGGTATTAACTGAGGAGATGGCTTCAGCTTGAACCTTCAACACCTCCATATGCTCTTTGGTTTGAGATTGTAGAATTAACTTATTCAACATTTGTAATAAACAGATTACAACCGCAATGTCATTTTTACCATGCTGACGAATTTGGTCGAATGATGTATCGACAATCCCTCTAAATGTAAATGGCTTTAACTCTAACCTTAACTGCCCACTATCGTCTAAATGATATTGTGTTGGGAATTGGCGCTGCATTAAAAAAGCAATATTTTCACCCAATTTTTTAATACAGCTAATAGCTGTAAAAGGGTCATTAATACCTGGCGATAAAGCCCTTACCGCAACCTCTACTAATTGCCGAACAGCAAATTCTGGGTCTTGCTCAGGCGTTCCTTCACTACCGATTAACAAATGAGTATTGATGTCTTTTTCTATCTCTTCAATCTGCTCGCTTGCTAAACAATGGGCAATAACGCTATTTGTCAGAATAAAATCACCAGGTTTGATGATGAATTTAATAACATAATCATTATCTGTCGCGCATTTGACTAAGTTGTCAGTATCAATTGCTTGTAAATAACCCGAGGTCGTTGAATATATATCCTCACCTTTTTGTTCAAACTTTTTAGTTAAATCATCAGGTATATCGAATTGAATCGACTGGCTATTTTTATCAGCCTTATTTGGAAATGTGCAATTCATCTGTGTCACTAATTCGTTATTAACTTCAGTAATAACGGTCTCAGCTTGTATAGCAACAGCAATGTGATGAATAAAAAATACTAATAACAATAAATTGAAAATGAGGATCGTTAACAAGCCCATCATGGAGAAAAATGGCGTTGTTTTATCAAGCTCCATAGAGCCCGTAAATTGCAACATCAAAATACAATAAAGAAAGGTGCCTATAAAACAACCAAGAACTAATTGGTTAAACCTATCTGACATGAAATTTCTTAGTAACCTCGGCCCAAATTGTTGTGAGGCAAGTGTCAACGAGGCAATCGTTATTGAAAAAGACACACCTGCAACACCGAGTATAGACGTAGCGGAAACACTCAATAAGGTTCTAATATTTGAAGCACTGTTAAAGTATAGATATAACTCAGGCAATTCGATATGCCTGGCATACAGTGTTTTATCTAAATAAACGTTAAGAAAAGCCAGCCCCGCTCCGCTTATTAGCAAGAGTAAAGGGATCACCCAAAAGTTCGAACTTAAAACCTCAAAAAAATGAATAATTCGTGTTTTCATCTCTCGCCACTGTTTATCTTTTTAGTATCGGTTTGTGGTGGAACATAACTCATTAAAATAGCTATATCTTCTGGTTCTATATTTTGATCCCACGGATAAAAATTGACAAAGCCCGGCTTCGTGATTAAACAAATTAATTTTGTAGATTCTGGGTTACTGTTTAAATAATCGTCTAGTGTGTATTCCTCCGTTAGTGGCGTACTTTTAAATGTCCACCCCTCAGCATACGTCTTTTTAAAATACTCATCATCCACCCCATCGATAAACAAACGATCCCCACCGATCGCCTCACTGGGCTTATTAACACTTTCATCGCTTAATTTATCAACATTAGACCAGCGCAGTTCGTACACATTTCGTTTCCCAAGTTCTGGCGCAAAAAGCGAACAGATTAACGTGTTGTAGGCTTCATTGGGTGTTACAGCAACTAATTTGGTAAAGTGCGCAAGCTCTAGAACCTCTTCTGTTCTTTCGGATAAAACCTCACCATAATGAATGGGAATGTTTTGCATCCTAGCCGATTCTAGCTGCGCCCATTGCGTGTCTATTAGCATTACTGGAATGTCATTTTTTTGTAACTCAACTGCTAAACGTGTACTCCAATCGGCGGCTCCGACAATCATAATTCCGTCTGGGTGAATAGATGCTAAATTTAACTTGCGAGCCAGCCAACCAATAGTCAACCCATGTAAGAGCACCGTCATAATAATCAAAGCAAAAACCATGGGAAGTAATAACTCTGCATCCGCATAGCCTATTTTGCTTAACTCTGAGCCAAACAAACCTGCAACTGACGCTGCAACAATGCCACGAGGAGCAATCCAAGCAAGTAACGCCCTTTCTTGTTTACTAATGTCAGTACCTATAGTTGAAAGATAAACAGCAAGCGGCCGGAAAATGAAAATTACCAGCGCTAACACTAACCAACTTTGCCACTGCAGATGCTTTATTATTTCGGGGTCAATATCCGCAGTCAGTACAATAAAAGTAGATGAAACCAATAAAATGGTGACATATTCTTTAAAACGTTTTAGCTCATGTAAAGTCTTTAGGTTTTGGTTAGCCAGCGTAATCCCCAAGATAGTCGTGGCTAATAAGCCCGCTTCACTTTGTACTTTATTGGCCAACGTATATACCAGTAATACCGCAACCAATATTAATGGAGATTTCAGATACTCAGGAACAAGACCTTTGCGAAAAGAACGGGCAATAAACAACCCTAAGCTAACACTCAAAACCAGTGAGACAACAAGGCTAATGGCCAACCCAATAAAAACACCCAGTGCAAGCGTTTCATTTTCGGTTCGTACATAATAACCATAAATCAGCACCACCAATAATGCGCCAATCGGGTCATTCACTATACCTTCCCAACGCAATAAAGATGACGGGCCTTTTTTAAGATTAGCTTGTTTCAGCAAAGGCATTATTACCGTCGGCCCAGTGACTATAATAATAGCGCCAAATATTAACGAGACAGGCCAAGAGACACCGATTAAATAGTGAACTGACAAGCTACCAAATGCAAAGGTTAGTAAAACACTCCACGTTATAAGACGATAAATAACACGACTATTCTGCTTTAATTCATGCCAGCGTAGGCTTAAGCCACCTTCAAATAAAATAACCGCAACACTCAACGCGATCATCGGTTGTAATAACTCACCAAAATCCTCACTGGGGTTAAGCCAGCCGGTTACTGGGCCCATAATAAAACCAGCCGCAATAAGTAGAATCAACGCAGGGATTTTTAAACGCCAACCAATCCACTGTAATGCAATGCCAACAATAAGGATCGAGGCTAATAATTCTGCCATATGATGATTCATTAATAAGTAACCTTGTTTATTTATTGAAAGGAGTGTGCCTTAAGTATGATGAATTTTTTATTAACACCGCGTTTAAACCGCAGCCTATCATTTTAAGCTCTCCGTAGCTTGTATGTATAAAATGCCTAGTCCGAATTCGTCGTAACAACGTTTAACTCTTCACTCAAAGACAACGTCCTATATGAGAATGGAATTTCAATATTAGCGTCATCAAGCGCACTTTTATTAAGCTCACCACTTCATCAACGACTGGCTCACCTCTATAAAACTTTTATGCATTTTGCTTTGCTTCAAAATACGCCTAGCAATTATTTTAAATAGCTTTACAAAAAAGTAGGCAATAACAAGAAGAATAATTGATACCGACAACTGAGGAAGCAGCTCAAGACCTGGGTTGAGCATTCCATGCAAAGCTGTTTGTAATAGTTTAAGTGCTTCCATTGCTCATGTAGTGACGTTTCTTTGTTTCATTCTAAAAACTCGCTTGCCATGATTATCCCTACCGCTTTTTTAATAAAAAACCTTAATAGATCTGTAACATAACATTATTCTTGCTTTATAGAACATTTTAACTAAATGCCCCGACACCTAATGCCTAAATACTAAAACTGAACAGCATGTCACGTCTTCTGCTCTTGGTACTGCAATAAAAAACTATAAATCACTGGCAATACCAATAAATTCAAAATTAAGACCGTTAACATACCGCCTAACATTGGGGCGGCAATACGATGGGTAACGTCCGAACCAGTACCGCTGCTAAGCATAATAGGAATTAATCCCGCCATGGTTGATACCGCAGTCATCACTACAGGGCGAACACGCTTTGAGGTGGCCTGCTGACACGCTTGTATAAGTTCACCTCGTGTTAGCGGTTGTGTGCTTTTTGTACGCCGTGTAGCTATTTCCATATCAATAAAACTTAACACTAACACGCCTATTTCAGCCGCCATACCCGCTAACGCGATAAACCCCGCATACACCGCTACCGATAAGTTATAGTCATTAAAATACAACATCCAAATACCGCCGATAACGGCAAACGGCAAAGCAAGCATTACAATAATCGGCTCTAAAAGATTACGAAAGTTTAGATACAACAGGATAAAAATAATCATTAACGTGGCTGGCACAACAAGTTGCAATCGCTTCGCTGCTCGTTCCATATATTCAAATTGCCCTGACCAAACAATCGTATAACCTGCAGGTATGTCTACTTGCGCAGCCAACACTTTTTTGGCCTTATCAACAAAACCCCCAATATCAGAACTGCTGATATCTACATAGACCCATGCATTGGGACGTGAGTTTTCACTTTTTATAACCGGCGGGCCTCGTCTATACGTTAAATCGGCTATCTGCACTAAAGGAATTTGGCTGCCTGTTGGTGTTGAAATCAGAACTCGTTTCAAATTTTCCACATCATCACGCAACTCCCTTGGGTAACGCACATTAACGGGATACCGCTCTAAGCCTTCTACCGTTTCAGTAACATTCATACCACCAATAGCAGTTTGTATGACATCTTGCACATCACCGGTCGTTAAACCATAACGGGAAGCCGTCGCTCGATTGATATCAACGTCTAAATAATAGCCTCCAACAGCTCGATCACCAAACGCTGAAATAGTTTCTGGTAACGTTTTCATTGCACGCTCAATCTGCCCAGATAAGACCTGAAGTTTATTTAAATCAGGACCAGAGACTTTTATTCCAACCGGTGTTTTAATCCCCGTCGATAACATATCAAGTCGTGTTTTAATCGGCATTGTCCAGGCGTTTGTTAGCCCCGGAAACTGGATTGCCCGGTCCATTTCGGCAGTTAACTGCTGAGTTGTTTTATTCGGGTCCGGCCAATCTTCTTTAGGTTTTAAACGAATAGTTGTTTCTATCATTGAGAGCGGCGCAGAATCGGTTGCCGTTTCGGCCCGTCCTACCTTGCCAAATACGTGGTGCACCTCTGGAAATGTTTTTAAGATTTTATCCGTTTGCTGAAGCACCTCTTTAGCCTTGGTAATAGATATGCCCGGAAAGGTAATCGGCATATATAAAAGGTCCCCCTCATCTAATGGCGGCATAAACTCACTGCCTAATTTTGAAAATGGGTATACAGTCAATAAGATTAAACACAAGGCTAATAAAACCGTTACCTTTCGCCACCGCATGGCTAATCTCAGTGCTGGTGTATGCATGGTGTGCATCACACGGTTAATAGGGTTTTCCTTTTCTGATATTACTTTACCGCGGATGAAATACCCCATCATTACGGGCACCAATGTCACTGCCAATATAGCGGCAGCTGCCATCGCGTAAGAGGCGGTAAAGGCTAACGGGCTAAACATACGGCCTTCTTGCGCTTGCATGGTGAAAATGGGTAAAAAAGATACGGTAATAATAAGCAGGGAGAAGAACAGCGCAGGCCCTACATCACGCGAAGCCGCTGCAATCGTCGTCCAGCGTTCATTATCACTTAGCTTAGCGCCTTTTTCTTTAGTTGCTTGCGCTAGGTGCTTATGTGCGTTTTCCACCATCACAATGGCACCATCAACCATCGTACCAATGGTAATGGCAATACCACCTAAGGACATAATATTAGCGTTTAAGCCTTGCCATTTCATCACGATAAACGCCATAAGAATTCCCATCGGCAGGGTAATAATAGCGACCAAGGCAGAGCGCACATGTAGTAAGAATAAAATAACCACTAAACTAACAACCGCCAATTCTTGCAGTAGAGCCTCATTAAGGCTTGCTACTGCACGTTCGATAAGGTGACCACGGTCATATACAGGCACAATTTCGACCCCTTCAGGGAGCCCTTTTTTTAGCTCGTCTAATTTTTTTCTGACCCCTTCAATGGTTGATAATGCATTTTCACCATAGCGCATAATAACCACACCACCGACTACTTCACCCTCTCCGTTTAACTCAACCACGCCTCGCCTAAGTTCAGGCCCTGTTTGCACATTAGCAATATCTTTTAAACGTATCGGTGTACCATTACTATCAACAGCAACAGGAATACTATTCAGGTCATCTAACGATCGAATGTAGCCTAAACCACGAACCATATATTCCGTTTCTGCACGCTCAATTAAACGCCCACCCACATCATTATTAGAGCGTTTAATGGCTTGTTTAACTTTATTTAACGAGATGCCATAGGCTTGCAATGCATTCGGATCAACTTCAACCTGATATTGTTTAACATAGCCACCCACCGAAGCAACTTCAGACACACCATCAACCGTTTGTAACGGGTAGCGTAAATACCAGTCTTGAATCGATCTCAATTGGGATAAATCATGTTGTCCGCTTTTATCCACCAAGGCATATTCATACACCCAGCCCACCCCGGTCGCATCTGGGCCCAGTGTCGGCGTTACACCATTAGGCAGTTTACTGTTAACAAAATTCAGCGATTCAAGCACTCGTGAACGCGCCCAATACATATCGGTGCCATCTTCAAAAATAATATAGACAAATGAAAAACCAAAAAAGGAATAGCCACGAACTGTTTTAGACCGAGGAACAGATAACATTGCTGTGGTTAATGGATAAGTCACCTGATCTTCAACCACTTGTGGCGCTTGACCGGGGTATTTGGTAAAAATAATTACTTGCACATCGGACAAGTCGGGGATCGCGTCCAAATAGGTATTTTGATAACTCCAAATGCCTGCCACAGCAACAATCAGCGTGGCCACTAACACCATGAATCGGTTTTTAATCGAGCCGTTGATAATTGCATTAATCATGCGTTATCTCCTGCGGCATCTGCATTTTTGAGCTGCTTGTTTGTTTATCGCTCGACATAGACTCAAGCATTTTTGCCGTGGCCTCACGTAATTTCGATTCAGAATCTATCAAAAACTGAGCCGACGTAACTACCTCTTCGCCCGCTTTTAGCCCCTCTAACACAGCAATTTTGCCATTAGATTCTAACCCTAAGGTTACTAATCTAGGTTCAAACTTTCCTTTATCACGCACCACAAATACCTGGTTGCGTGAACCCGATCGAATCACGGCTTCAGACGGAATTACCACTTCGTTGGACTGGGGGTTTGCATGGATAGTTAAGTCAGCAAACATATTCGGCTTTAGTAATAACTCAGGGTTATCAAACACCAATCGTACTTGTTTCTGATTCTGCATATGGGTAAATGTAGGCTAAATGACCTTTAAAAATGCGCCCTGGAATACCCACTAATTGCATTTCCACAAGATCACCTTCATTAATCCACGGCAATTCATATTCATAAATATTCGCATACACCCAGACCGTCCTTAAGTCTGCAATCATATAAATTTCTGTTTGAGGGGTGACAAATTGACCGTTACGCGCACCTATTTTCATCACAATCCCTTCTGCTGGGCTATGAATATGAATATTTTTTTTCACCCGACCAGTTTTATCTAATTCCAACAGTTGATGAGCCGGAAAGTCGAAGAGTTTAAGTCGCTCACGTGAACTTTTAAGTAGCTGTTCAGCGCCTTTACGAATTGTGTCTATCGGGCTTTCTTCCAAGGCTTTATTATTTTTAAGTGCCAATAAATACTCTTCTTGGCTAGCAACTAATTGTGGCGAATAAATATTAAGTAATTGAGTATCCTTTTTAACCCATTGTCCGGTTTTATCAACGTACATGTCTTCAACCCAGCCCTCAATTTTAGGGTGCAGCCTAACCATGTTCTGCTCGTCATAATCCACTCGGCCAACAGCCCTAACAATATGCGACATTGCCTCTTCTTTAGCCTTAGTCGTTCTTACCCCAATATTTTGCGTTGTAACCCCATCAATTTTAACCGTGCCTACCGGTGCTTTATCCATTTGCTCATCGCCTGCATACACCGGTGTATAGTCCATTCCCATTTCACCTTTTGCAGGGACAGGTGAAGTAATCTCCGGGTTCATCGGGTGACGATAGAATAAAATATCACTTTTTTTCGGTGGTATTGTGCTCGGGGCACTTGTCTGTGGCGTACTTGCAAACCAAAACCCTAAACCCAGCCCCAATGCCAGCATTGCAGGCGCAGCTATCCATAATATCTTGTTACTCATAAATCTCTTCCTTGCCGACAACGGCAATTAATTGTGCCAACACTTGTTGGGCTTCTGTTAAAGCTTTCCAGTATTGGGTTTCATAGTTGTAAAGCGTAATCTGACTTCGCACTAAATTTAAAAAGTCCACCTTGTCCACCTGATAACCCGCCAGCATGGATGCAACCGTTTGTCTGGCTTGAGGAATAATGCCCGTTTTAAATAACAGTACTTGTTGCCTACTCTTTTGATATTGACTATAGGCCGTGGATATTTCGCTATGTACTCGATTCGTTGCATCACGCAAGGAAAACTTTTGTTGCAGCACTTCCTTGTTCCTTTGATCAACCGCTTTTTGCTGTTTATGATCCGTAAAAATTGGCACATTCATACTAAGCCGCACACTAAGCAAGTCAGCACGCTCTTGCCCATTGGGCATATCGTCGCGCACACTATAAAAAGCACCAACATTAAAATCGGGGTAAAAATCCTTTTCTGCTAAGTCTCGTTGTGATTTAGCGGCCTTAACAGATTCACGCTTTACTGCTAGTAAGGCGCGATGTCCATTAGCAAACGCGAATAGTTCAGCTTCTTTTTTTAGAGTCGGCAAATGCTCATCAGGCATAACTGTCAACACTATCGGCTGGTCTGAGGAACGATCAATTAAGCTATTTAAACGTGCCCTAACTGAATCACGCGCGGCTTGTAAGCTAAGTGTATTGTCTAGCAATTTAGACAATTCTAGCTGTGCTAACAACACGTCTTGCTGCAACCCTTGACCCACTTGATATTTAGATTGAGCAATATCCACAAACTGCTGTAATAAACGTTGATTAGCAGCCATTATTTTTAATGCATGATCAAGGTACAACAGACTCCACCACGCTTGTTTCACATCACGCAATAATAACCAACGCGCTTCTACAACCGTATGAGCAGCCGCTTGTGCTTCATGTGTCGCCGTCTGTTCACGTAATGCCAACTTACCAGGAAAAGGAATCTGTTGGGAGAACCCAGCCTGTAACTGAGTCATGTTTTCTTGGCCTACGTCAAAACTATCCGTTGGTAAGTTCAGCGCATTAAAACTGATCACCGGATCAGGTAATGTTGCCACTTGAGATGGAATATAAGCCATCGCCTCAGACCGTGCCCTTATTTCCGCTAGGCTCGGGTTATTTCGTAATGCTAGATCAAGCGCTGTTTGTAATGATAGCGCATCAGAATTTTCAGCTTGGGCGTTGCTAAATATTGCTATCAATATAGTTAATTGTGCCCACCTTCTCAATAAATCCATATTATCCTCATCTCTTCAAACGTTGACTTTGTGTTATCAACAAAGGGTATTGAGGGTTCTTAACCGGTAAGATAAACAACTAAAACTAGACGCGTAGTTCTTCTACTGCGTTGCTTTTTGCTTAAACTACAGGCGCATTAACCCCCTGTCTTAAGCAGAGGGTCTGGGAGGTTTTATTTCAGGCGAGAGTGATTCATTAGGCCTTTCGATGGCGCTATAGGTTATAAAAATGGAAGACAAGCCCAACGATTTAGGCACTACATTGTTTGTCGCCACATAGGCAGATGCATGACCGACACAATTTATATTATCAGGGCATTCACAACCCATATGAGTCTCCTTAACCACAGATGCTTGCTGGTGTTGCTGATGAGTCGCACCGCTATTTGCATGCTTAAAGGCCGTTGAAATATTATCAACATTATCCATGTTAGAACACGCACCCGATATCGACACGGCCGGAGCAGCCATCAAACAAAATATCAGTAACGATGTAACAACTTTTTTCATCTACAGTTATGCCAAATAATAACGTTTAAATATAGCGCCAACTTTATTCGTTGTTTTTCAATTCTAGCATTAAAACACGTAAACAAACGCTTAAAATATCTCGCCAAACACATCAAGCCTATAACGACCACAGCTTTTGTAATACAGAAGCAGCTAAATACAAAATACCGTCGTAATACCTAGCATTTCATCACGAAGTGATATTGAGTTTACTTATTAGTAATACGTTATCTTTGGGCTGTTCAAGCTTATACCCCGTACCCTAGTGATGTGAGTTAGATCATAATACGCGACTAGGAAACCAAAAGCTTAGCGTTGTTACCACGAACGAAAGCGTGCTGGGTTCACCCATTACAACACAACAAAGTAATTACGCCATGATAAAGCCCTTTTAATCACAACGTATGGGCTTAAACTGGCCCTCTTTTAAAATCAATCGAGTCTGACCCTATTGATTCCGGAGAAGATAGCATACGTCGGACATGCTGAGTATCAGACCATAACTCTTCGTCTGATGCATAAATACCCATGTCGTTAGCTATGGCTTTCAT
>NZ_JAHRVT010000039.1:0-98646 GCF_019090545.1 Cycloclasticus sp.
CCAAACGGTAACCTGATTTAATTCAAGCACCCTACCGGATGTGTTGATGCATGTGATCGTTGTTGCCAAAAGTGGCGACGCTTTATACCATATCTAGAGCTAAACAGCAATTTAAACCTAAAATATTAGTGTTATGCCTAAGCTGTAAAAAAACCTTAAATTCATCTATTAAGCGTTATAATCTGTCACTTGTTTGACATTCTGAAACCACTTTATTTATTAAAATATGAGTATTACTTTAAAAACACCCCCTGAAATTGAAAAAATGCGTGTCGCTGGCCGTTTAGCTGCTGAAGTTCTCGAGATGATCAGGGAATATGTTGTTCCAGGTGTCACTACAGAGGAGCTTAACCAACGTTGTCACGACTTCATGGTTAACACCCAAAAAACAATCCCCGCCCCGCTTAATTACCATGGCTTTCCAAAATCAATCTGCACCTCGGTTAACCAAACTGTTTGCCACGGTATCCCCAACCATAAAAAACTTAAAAAAGGAGATATCGTCAATATTGATATCACCGTTATTAAAGATGAGTTCCATGGTGATACCAGTGAAATGTTCGTTGTTGGTGAACCAAGCATTTTAGCCAAGCGTCTTATCGATACCACACAAAAAGCTTTATACCTAGGCATTAGCATGGTTAAGCCCGGCGCAAGACTTGGTGATATTGGCCATGCTATTCAAAAATTTGCAGAAAGCAGGCGTTACTCTATTGTTCGAGAGTATTGTGGTCATGGTATTGGGCGCGTTTTTCATGAAGAGCCCCAAGTTTTACATTACGGCGAACCTAATACCGGTACCACACTAGAAGAGGGCATGACCTTTACTATAGAACCGATGATTAATGCTGGCAAAAGGAATGTAAAAACACTGGCAGATGATTGGACCGTGGTTACTAAAGACCGCAGCCTATCTGCACAGTTTGAACACACCTTAACGGTCACATCCAATGGGTTTGAAATTTTTACCGTTCGAGATAACGAGGCCATTGAAGCAACCCATATTCCACCAGAGTTATATAAATCATGACATCTCTTCCTACTGAAAATGAACCAGCCGCGCATAAAATTGCTGATATTAAAGCGCTAATTCAAGCCTTTAATAATGAATTACATACACGCGCTAAGTCTGGTGAAACGGTAGAAACACTTCTAAAAGCTCGTAGTGATTTTATCGATCAATTACTTACCAACTATTGGAATGAAATATTAGGTCCCTATTCTAACCAACTGGCCTTAATTGCCACCGGTGGTTATGGCCGCGCGGAACTGCACCCTTTTTCCGATATTGATTTACTCATTATCTTTGATGAATCCGAGCTCGACAATTACAAAACAGAACTCGAATCGTTCTCGACATTCCTATGGGATATTGGTCTTAAGCCGGGTCTAAGTGTACGAACAATTTCAGACTGCCTAGAACAATCTAAGTTAGATATTACGGTTATTACAAACCTTATGGAAGCTCGCCTCATCGCAGGTTCAGAGGCTTTCTTTTCTGACATGCAAGATCAGATCAGTATCGATAATCTTTGGTCGCCGGTTGCATTTTTTCGCGAAAAAGTAGCAGAACAACACAACAGACACTTGAAGTTTGGCAATACCGCTTACAACCTAGAACCTGATATGAAAGAAGGGCCAGGTGGGTTACGAGACATTCAAACGATTCAATGGATTACCCAGCGTTATTTTGGTTCCAATTCACTTGGTGAATTGGTAAATCATGCGTTTCTTACTAAAAATGAGTATCGCTCACTGGTAAAAGGGCAACGCTTTCTTTGGAAAGTCCGTTTCGAATTACACCTTTTAGCGAATCGACCTGAAAACCGCCTGCTATTTGATTATCAAAAAAACCTTGCCTTAGCCTTTGGTTTTGAAGATGGCGATAACAACCTTGCTGTCGAATCATTTATGCAGCTGTACTACCGTACTGTGATGGACCTTGAGCGCATTAATGAACTGGTCTTGCAAATATTTAATGAGGCGTTAGAAAATAAAGTCATGGATGTGACCCCTATCAATGAATCTTTTAGGATCATTAATGATTATATCGAGGTGACGCATCCAGATACCTTTAAAACAACACCTACTGCTCTACTCGATATTATCCTTCAATTACAAAAACATGAAGATGTAAAGGGGATCAGATCAGCAACTATCCGCTTAATACGCGAGTCTTTACACCTGGTTGATGATGAGTTCAGGGCAAACCCTCGGGCTAAACGTTTATTTTTAGATATTCTTCGCCAACCGCATGGCATCACCCATCAATTTCGTCGGATGAATCGCTACGGTTTATTAGCGGCTTATATTCCAGCCTTTGACGATATTATCGGGCGTATGCAGTATGACTTATTTCATGCCTATACCGTTGATCAGCACACCCTATTTATCGTTAGAAACCTAAGACGGTTTGCCTTAGAAAAGCACCGTGACGACCTGCCGCATTGTTTCGATGTCTTTCAAGAAATTCGCAAACCTGAGTTACTTTATTTAGCTGGCTTATTTCATGATATTGCTAAAGGCCGCGGCGGCAACCATGCAGAACTTGGCATGCATGATGCCATCGAATTTTGCCGCCAGCATGGCTACAATTCTTATGACACCAACCTTGTCGGTTGGCTGGTTCAAAACCACCTAATCATGTCAATGACCGCGCAGCGTAAGGATATTAATGACCCCGCTGTTATTCATAAATTTGCCTCTAAAATTGGCAGTCTTGAGTACCTTGATTACCTCTACCTACTAACCGTTGCAGATATTAGAGCAACAAACCCAACGCTGTGGAACGACTGGAAAGGCTCGTTATTAAAAGAACTCTACAACAACACTCAGCAACTTTTACGTCGCGGATTACAAACGGTCACTGATGAATTAAGTGACGAAATCAAAGACATGCAGTATCAGGCTAGACAAGGCCTTAATATCCGTGGCTTAAGTGATGATAAAATTGATCGAGTATGGCGAACAATCAGTAAGGATTATTTTTCACGGTTTTCTGTTGAAGATAGTATTTGGCACACATTGGCCATATCATCTTGTCGTCAAGAAGAGATGCCACTGGTCTTACTACGCCCACAAACACATCGCGGTGGCGCAGAAATTTTTATTTACGTAGATGATCGCGCTGGCACATTTGCTATCTGCACAGCAACGCTCGATCAGCTTGGCCTTAATATTTTAGATGCTCGAATCATTACCACTAATGAAGACCTCGCATTGATTAGTTTCCATGTTTTAGAAGATAACGGCAGCCCTATTCCCGACCTTACTCGTGAACAATCTATCGTCAACGTCTTACGTGCTAATTTAATAGCGCCAGACCAATCAGTTTTATCGGTTGATAGGCATAGGCCTCGCCAATCTCAACACTTCAACATTAAAACGACTATCAGCTTTAAAAGTGATTATCAAAAACGCTACACCATTTTAGAAATACGCACACAAGACCAACCCGGTGTTTTATCCACCATTGGGCAATGCTTTAGTGCCTGTAAAGTTAACGTGCGAAATGCAAAAATTACCACCTTAGGTTCAACCGCTGAAGATATTTTCTATATTACCGATAGCGATAACAAAATGATTGAAGATTCCGAGATCATCGATCAGCTAAAAGAAAGCTTAATTGAAAAACTGACTTCGTCGCAAAACAGTACTACTTGATTCTAATTTGGCGGTACTTCTGCGCCAATACTTTAGGTTCCGCATTAAAAAAATATGCCCACCTTAAAAACCACATTAACAGGACTGTTTTCACGACCCCATTAACCTGCCAACGCCGGCAGGATGTGGTAACAGTTTCTTTAAGGCATATCGGCTTTGAAACTTTTTTTAGTTTTTTGCTTATTGCAATATCTTCCATAAGCTCAATGCACGGGTAGCCGCCTACCTGTTCAAACAAGTGCTTTGAAACAAACATTGCATGGTCCCCTGTTACGATACCGGTCAAACAAGAGCGCCAATTCATCATCGTTTCAATTATTCGAAAAACAATTGCTGTGTCGTCCAACTTGACCTTAAAACGTCCCCAACAAAGAGTTGGCTGTTTCGGTTGCTTTAATAGTTTTTTAATGGCCCTGTCTGCTAGCAGGGTATCTGCATGTAAAAAAAGCAATACCTTTCCACGTGCTACTTGTGCACCTTTATTAAGTTGCACCGCACGTCCTGCTGAAGAGACCACCAGCTGTTCAACAAGGCCTTCTGTGCAGCAGACCGTCTTATCGGTGCTGCCGCCATCTACCACTATAATTTCGACACCTTCCCTTCTAAGCGATTGTAACGATGCCAGCGTTACCGGTAAGGCCGTCTCCTCATTCAGCGTGGGAATAATAATAGATAGCTCAGGCATTAATAACAGCCCCTTCTATAGGATATTTTATAATCACTGCTTCAAGGCGCCACCACAGCTTGAACCACTACCCGCCGTGCAACCATAACAATGATCGGCTACCGTAATGGCTTGTGATTCAAAATCAAGCCCTAAACACTCGCTAATATGCCTCTTTGATTTAAGCTGGCCAGCAGGCAAGCCTAGCATTTGATTAAAATCGCAATCGTACACATAACCTGCCCAATCAACACTTAAAGTACTTTTACACATCACTTGATCAAGGTTAACCGCTTGGTGCGCCGTTTTAAGTACGTTCATATATTCGTCAAACTGACCTGTTGAAATCAGCCAACTACCAAACCGCTTAATGGGCATATTTGTTATCGTGAACAAACGCGTAAACACAATGCCGAAGTGTTCAAATAAATGGTCTTTATAATCCGCTTCAAGAGCCGACTGATCTGGCGGCACTTGAGTACCCTGTGGGTTATATACAAGGTTTAGTTCTAATGCTTCCCCATAACCGAGGGTATTTAGTTTTTTTAACGCAGTGATACTCTTTTCAAAGACCCCCTTACCACGTTGTGCATCTACATTATCACTGGAGTAGCATGGTAGGGAGGCAACAATTTGTACTTTATTAGATGCTAAAAAATCAGCCAAATATTCATAACCCGGTTCTTCAAGAATCGTTAAATTGCAGCGATCAATGACCTCCACTCCTCTATTTCTCGCTTCTATAACGACATATTGAAAACAAGGGTTCATTTCTGGCGCACCGCCGGTCAAATCGAGTGTTTTAATAGCCTGCTGATCTATAAAATTAAAGACTTGATCGATAGTTTCTTTCGCCATTATTTCTTTACGTGTCGGACCTGCATTAACATGACAGTGTAAGCAGGACTGGTTACACAAATACCCCATGTTTACTTGTAACGTGTGAAGTTTAGTTCGTGTTATCGCAGGGAAGTTTGTATCCACTAGCTTAGCTAACGTTGGGTGCATAGTTAACTCCGCCTAGCTAAATGGTAGCGTTTTAAAATTTTTAGCAATTTTGTAGGCTGATGGTTCTTTTTCCAGACCCCCGCTGTATATTTACTTGCTTCAGCCCATGTTGGGTACACATGAATCGTTGCTAATATTTTATTTAAGCCCAACCCATGCTTCATGGCTAAAACAAACTCAGGCAGTATTTCACCAGCATGTTCTCCAACAATGGTAACGCCTAAAATATGATCTTTTCCTGCTGCAGTTAGCACTTTAACAAACCCTTCTGTTTTACCCTCTACAATGGCTCTATCAAGTTCATTAAACTCAAATTTTGTTGTCTCTATTTGCAAGCCCGCCGCTTTTGCTGATTGCTCGTTATAACCCACACTGGCTATTTCTGGCTCTGTAAAGGTCACCCTTGGGATCACCCTTCGGTCTGCTTTAAAACGCCAAAAATCACCAAATAAACTATTCACAACGCTATACCAAGCAAAATGTGCAGCGGTATGGGTAAATTGGTAAGGCCCAGCGACATCTCCACAAGCGTATATGGTGGGCACATGGGTTCTCATGTATTTATCGACCTTTATCGTACCCGATTGTGTTAATTGAACCCCAAGCTCTTGCAAACCTAAACCAGCAACATTGGCCTCTCGTCCAACAGCAAAGAGTACCGCATCAAAAATAAGTTTTAACGGCTTACCTTGTGCCGATTTAAGCGTGGCGACACATTGATTATTGTCCATTGCGAAGGAATCAACCGAATATTGTAGTTTTAATTCAACACCATCGTGTTCCAAATGAGTCATTAACACACCGACTGACTCTTCATCCTCAGACGGCATAATGCGATCGGCGTTATCAATAAGGGTTACCTTGCTGCCTAATCTACTAAAACTCTGACCCAATTCACAACCAATAGGCCCAGCCCCAACAACAAGAAGGTGTTTCGGTTGTTCACGCAATGACCATATTGTGTCCGATGTGTAATAAGGAACTTGATCAACCCCTTCAATCGTTGGTATCCGTGGTTTAGCACCGGTCGCAACAATAATATGTCGGCTGCTAATGATTCGATCGCCAACGGCTATTTCCCAAGGTGATAACACACGCGCTTCAGCTTGCATACACTCAACACCCAATTGAGTGTAACGTTCTACAGAATCATGCGGTTCAATTTGCTTGATAACCGACGATACACGCTCCATAACCTCAGCAAAATCAAATTCTGCCGAAGCACTGTTTATACCATAGTGCTTACTTCTGCTTAATTCTGCTAAAAAACGGCTAGACTTAATCAGTGATTTTGAGGGCACACAACCACTATAGAGGCAATCGCCCCCCATTTTATTTTTTTCAATTAACAAGACTTTCGCGTTTACTGCTGCTGCAAGATAAGCGCTTACTAACCCCGCAGAACCACCACCAATTACAACCAAGTTATAATCAAAAACCTTAGGTTTTTTATAGGACGTTAAAATTTTATAACGTCGAATAATAGTCGGCACGGTTTTGGCGAATAAGGGAAATAGCCCCAGTAACGCAGATGAAATAGCGACTGCTGGTGATAAAACATCTGACAGCTGTTCAACCTTAGTTAATTGCGTACCTGCATTAACAAACAATATTGTGGCTGGCAACATACCTATTTGACTAACCCAAAAATAGGTCCTTAATTTAATAGGTGTCAGCCCCATTAACAGGTTAACAAGCCAAAATGGAAACAGCACAATTAAACGTAATGTAAAAAGGTAAAAAGCCCCTTCTTTTTTGATCCCGGCATTTACATCGGTAAGTTTATCGGAAAATTTTAGCTGCACTGTCTCCTTCAAAATATAACGAGACAATAAAAAAGCTAAACTCGCCCCTATTGTTGATGCAAATGAAACTAATATAACGCCCCAAAACAAACCAAAAATTGCACCCGCCGCCAAGGTCAGAATACTAGCCCCCGGTATAGAAATAGCCGTTGAAATAATATAAAAAACAAAAAACCAAGCGGAAGTTTGCCAGGGGTTTGCAATGTAATAAGCGGCTAATTCATCGTTTTTTTCTTTTAAAACAGTTAAATCGATATATTGATCAAAACCTAGCCAATAAAAACCTACAAATAACAACGCTACAAGGCCTATTAAGCAAGCTTTTCGCGATTTAAACATCCATATATTCCCAGCTTCGCCACCCAGCAAATTCTGGATAATAAAGCCCTAACATAATCGGTCGCGACTCCTTTTTGCTCATCAATTGGGCATAACGTTCAAGTTGAGCCTTATATCGTGTCACTTCAGCGTCCAAAAACTGCTCCTTATCATCGTCATCATGGCGGCTTGTTTTAAAATCAATAATCCAACGTTTACCCTCATCAACAAAGGTTCTGTCTAATCGGTAATGAATGATCGCTTCATCCACTACTCCTGACAGCGATAATTCAAACTGACTATCTTCATGCTGATTATTAAGAACCCATTGACCACGCGAATCTTTCACACAAACATCAAGAACGTGTAAAACACGCTGAGTAGCTTCATCAAGGTGCCGAGGTAAGACGCCAAGCTCTACAAGTTGCTGTTGAACCTTTACTCGCATCATTCCATCATCAACTTTTAAACAGCCTCGCTCACCCATTATTTGCATCCATTGATGACAAACAGTCCCGACCGATGCGGCTAAATCTGAGGCCCAATCATATTCAATGATATTTGTTTGTAGCCGTACCCTATTATCTAAACCATGCTGATAATCCAGCATTGAATAATCTTTTTTATCAACATCGTATATATTTATTTTCTTTAAATAACAATTTGTTAGTGCCTTATTGTCATCTAGTTTGTTATCTGAAAATTTAATAACAACCTCATCTTTAATTGTCGGCCAAAGCAAACCAAGTAAGGTATTACTCGCAGGCGTTTTAGCCTCTTGTGTTTTTTCGTTAAGCGTTAAGCAAAAACTTAAATGTAATTGTTTTTTAGCACGGGTCGCCGCCACATATAACAATCGCTGACTTTCATGAATGGCCTTTTCCTGCTCTACCCTATTTAAATAATTAACAATGGCATCATCCTCGTTCGCCCCCACTTCCTTAAGGGGTGCAATCATTAACTCACTACCCCCCGCTATCTCCGAAGGGCGTTCTAGCCAAGACAACAAACGTGACTCATCTCGCCCTGAGCGTCTATCTAAGCCCGGCAAAATTACATGATCAAACTCCAAACCTTTAGCTTTATGTATCGTCATTATCTGTAATGTATCAGGCGCTTGTGTGTTTGGAGCTGCGTACAGTTTATCAATCTGCTCTTCAAGCTCTGTGATATCAACACTGCCTTTATCAAGCTCTAACATTTGCAAACACTCAAAAAACCGTTCGCAATCGGCCAAATCAGCAGCAGACGATAAACCCTCAGGGCCTAACAACTCAGACCATAAACCACGTATTGAGTCGGTCACACTCATCTGTTCTCGATACGACAGTGCAACCTTAAAATGTGATACCACATGGGCAATACTCCTTTGCCCGTCTTGCGATAATTTCTGTATCCGTTCACTGTGTTGTATTAACTGCCAGACCGTTTCATTCGTTTCGCCTTCTAGTAACAAATGCATATCTACCAAACTTAGAACACACCATGGCGCACGTAATACAGATAACCACGCCAACCGATCTGCCGGGTGTAAATAGGCTCGTGTCAGGGACATTAAATCAATCACTGTTTGTCGTGTATTAAGTGGGTCAATATCACTGGCTTGATAAGCCACAGATGCCTCATTTAACGCGATAACCAACTCACTTAAGCTCTTACGCCCTCGAACCAACACACCGATTGACTCGTTAGGCGATGTTTGTTGAATCTGCTGAATTAAGGCTAATAAGCCTTTACCCTCTTGAACTCTGCTTTCATACGGGTAATATTGAACGCCATTAGTTGCAGCTTGTGCTGTTTTAAATGCTATTGAAGCTTTATAAGAAATGGCACCACTGAATATATTATCACTTGGCGGCATAATCCGGCTAAACGCCTCATTTACCCAGTTAATAACCCCTTCTTGCGAGCGAAAATTAACCGCAATATTAACCGGTTTAATATTCTTAACTTCACCCAAACCATCTTGCTGAGTTTTTAAAAACAGGCCAACCTCAGCCTGACGAAACCGATAAATAGATTGCATCGGGTCACCCACCAAAAATAATGTTCGCCCATCGCCTTCTTGCCAACCTGCCACTAAATCTTTTAATAACATAAATTGAGTTTCAGACGTGTCTTGAAACTCATCAACAAGCATGTGTTGCAGTTGGTAATCTAGCTTTAAACCAACATCGGTCATTCCGCTCGCATCATGAATCGCTCGACTGGCACTTAATGACACTTCACAAAAATCAACACAACCCATCTGTTGAAACACCAATCGTAAATGAGCAACGGCTTGCGGCAAGATCAATAATAAAGCTTGAATAATTTGCCATTGTTGATCGCTATATCCTGGACTTGGCAGGTAACGCAACCAAGCCATCGCTTCGGTTAATTCATCATTTTCTTGTAAGGCCAACAACAACGCTTTGTAGTCATTCTTTTTATCTGTGTACAGAGCCTTTTGATCTTTATTACTGGCTTGACTGACGGGTGGAAAACCCATTTTTGCATCTGCTTGTTTACGCCAAGTTCCCGCACCGGTGAGCAAAAAGTCCCTCAAGATTAACCAATCATTTAATGAATCAGCCGAGGTGTCCAACTCATCAAGGTGTTCAGCCAAGTAACACACAGGTGACGTTTTATCACTTAAATTAGTTGCCGCAAACTGTAGTAAATCTTTTAGAACATCTGCTTGCTGTTGACTCAGGTGCTGCACAATATCAGCCAGTGTTGACTCGACCGTTTGCGTTAAAACGTTTTCTAATGCTTCACGTTTAGCTGCATCAGAGTCACTCATTAAGACGTGGCGTAGCCATTGGTCTCTTGAAGCTAACATCGATGAAATTAAATCTTCAGCTCGTGACAAATGGTTATCCACATGAGTTAACAGTAACCTTATCGCTTCGCCAACACGGTCATTACTGTCAAGTTCTTTTAAACAGTTGCTAGCTGCTTGAGTGTATAGAGAACTGGCATCTTGTTGAATGTTGGGCAAAGAACCAAACTGTGCAGTAATTGGCATTTGCTTCACTAAGTGCGCACACAATGAATCAATGGTTTGCACTCGTAAACGGTTTGGGTTTTGTAACAGATGCCATTGTAAGGCTTCATCACGCTCGAGCACTTTTGCAGCAACTAACCATGTTTGTGCTTCAAACTCATTCTCAGGACAAGGCTTGGTCGCTAGCTTAATCGACTCTATGATACGCAGGTGCATTTCAGCCGCTGCTTTTTTCGTGAAGGTAATCGCTAAAATTTCTTCAGGGTTATTAACAATACTTAGTAAATGCAAAAACCTTAGCGTTAATAAACTGGTTTTTCCCGAACCGGCAGGCGCTTGAACGATAAACGATTGACTAACATCCAGCACCTCTTGTCGTTGAGCAATATCATGCGGTTTACTCATCTTCAGCAGCCCTTTGCGTTATTTGTTCATTAATACGGCATAGACTAGTCAAATCACAATATTGGCAAGCCTTGGCCGTTGGGCTCACACGTGCATTAGCTGTAACAAACTCATCGGACAAACCACCCAACACTGTACGCCAATGATCCATTTGATTATTCCATTGATCATAGTCTGCTTTTACTTTTTTATCCGCTAAGTTTTTTAATGTAGAAAAGTGATCGTCACTATCCGTTAAACCTTGATACTGAGTTTGGCCTTTTTTAAGTTGCGCAAAGCTGATGCTACCTACATTACCTTCACTAAATACACTATACAGTGGTAATTGTGGCTCTTCAGGCCGCAGACCAAACCAACTATTAATACTGCAATCACCTGTTTTATAATCAATAATCGCTAATGAACCATCTGGTAGCTTATCCACACGATCAATAATGGTGTTAAGTTGTAATTCTCCAACGCTTAACAACTGCTTTAATTCCGTTGCAATAACCTCAAACGGCTCTCGTTGGCGATCTATGTTCAGCCATGCCATTAATAATTGCGTGATTCTTTCGGTTTCTAGCTGACCCAGTGCTTTCTTTAAAATAGCGGTCCGTTTACTTTCAGTTTGAACGACAGCCGTCACAATCGCTTTGACCAGCTCATATTGTTCATCAACTGATAAATCACATAAGGCTTTATGCGTTTTAATCTTCGTCCATAGTTCTTCTAAACTTCGATGTACAAGACTACCGCGTAAGCGTGCATCTATTCCTGGCTCAGGCTCTTGTAAAGCGTTCGTTTGCAAACGAAAATGCACATAAGCTTTAAATGGACACGCGGCTTGATCTTTCAATATGCTGACACCACCGCGCACTGTTTCGCTTTTTTCTAGCAATGGCCCGGAAACATCTTCAATCCATTTAAAATTCTTATTACCTACTCGGTGTTCAATTGGATTCACGGGTAGTTGTTGTAATAACTGCTTCTTTGTTATCACAGGGTAACCTTCTATCAGTGAGCTCTTTGCTTGTAGTGTTTCATCCTTAACATGAGAAAAACTAAACACCACTGTTTTTGCTGAGCGAGCCCAGTTTTTTGTGATTATTTTCGCATGTTGATATTGGTGTTCAGCAGATGATTGAACCAAACCTTTATTGCGCTGTTCGGCAAGCGGTAAAAAAGGGCTAGGGTTTGGCGATTGTGGCCATGTTTTATCATCTAAACCACACACCCATAACGCATCAAACGTATGTCCTGATGCCTCCATTAAACCCATTATTTGAATCGCTGCTGTTGGGGTTTCAGGTTGAAAAACACGTTCAAGTAGTATTTTTCGTAATGCATTTAGTGCCGTTTCAAAGGTGATTACACTATACACCTCATCCAAGGTTGAAAAACTTTTCAACACATCGTCCCACACTTGGAATACTTGGTATTCTGTGGAGCTTAATACTCGATCGCCTTGCACCCCCATGGTGGCTAAAAAAGACCTAAACAGCTGTACCCAGTCTGACGGCAGCACACGGTTTGGTTTTGCCTCTAGCAGCTCTATTACCTGATTTAAACACTTAAGCAGTAACGGGCATAAAGACTCATCGTCTTTAGGTGCCTGAAGACTATTGCGTAACTGCTTGACCGAGCAGGACAAGATGCCTTTTTTACGTAGAACAACTTCCAATCGTGCGCGCTGACCCCATTCCTTTTGCCCCGCCGTAATAAAAGAAGAACGAAGCAATAGACACAGTTCACTAAAAGTTATTGGTTGGCTACAAAATTGTAACAACCGAAGGCTTTGTTGAATGGGAGAATAGCTTAATAGAGACTGGCCCAACGACACGTTATATGGTTTTTCAAAAGGTACATCTACTGGGTAAACAACACTGGGATAAAAAACCGTTTTAAAGGCTGACTCAATCGATTCTCGCATGACTTCCAAATCTGGCACGACTATACCGATCTTATTGTCAGGGTTTTCATCCAAACGTTCTCTTGCCCATTGCGCCATTAGCTTCACTTCTTCTTTACGATCAATCGCTTTAAGCACATGCGTCTGGTTTGTAGCGGCCTCTGCAGAAAACTCGCTAAGTTGATGCCCTTTCTCTATTAACAATGCATGCAATGACTGTTGTGTCGGCGTATAAATTTCAAACCCTGAAAAAATAATCTGATTTGGCAATAGCAAACAATCTTGATCTACCAATTCACTAACCGTCTTTATTAACTGCGCACGATCTATCCAAGCTGATTTATTTAATTCATCTTTATACGCATCATGCCATTGGTTAAACGAGGCCATATCAACACCGGTAGAAATATCATTCACTGCGTTTTCAGCGATCATCCATTGCAGGCTAAGTTGTCTGGCTTTACTGGCTGCTTTGGCCGTTGCTGGTACGTTTAATAACTCAGCACCCAAGGTCTGTCGTATAACACGTTCCCAAATAACTAGCGCTTGTTCCTGTGTTAATAGAGTTTTATTCACTAACGAAGCCGATGCCTCATTGCTTTGCAGATCAAACCGTCGTTGCCAGCACTGTAATAACCAAACATCAAACGACATAATCATAGGCGAAGCCCAGACAGCCGCACCTTCATCCACTAGCGCTTGTTCAACCCAACTTGTTAAGTGTCGTGATAAACGCTGATTCACGGTAATCACGACTGCGCCTTGTTTTATTGCTTTAAAAAAATCTGAAAAATTCATTTAACTAGCGTATCAAAATCCATCTATTAAATCAGAACAACAGCCTCATTATGAGGCTACTTAATGAGTCCATTATCATTGAATTCTAATTCTCCCTTAATACGCCTAAAAACTGCCTTAAAAATGATCCATATTAAAAAAACCACAAGTATTTACATTTTCTATTTGCAACCGCCTTAATCCTTGTAGTAGTGTGGGTTCTCAGCAGTATTGTGCCCCTCAAGGAAGCCCTTGGTTGATCTCTTATTTGATGTTTTCCATGATTATTTATTGGCAAGTTTAGGTTGGGCTATTGGACTCTATATCAGGTTATTCTTATGGAAGTCTCAATAAACACCAAAACTTACAGTACACAACTGTTCAAAGTAACTGACCTACAATACGCCACGTTTTTCGGTCTCTATCGTGGTCCACTATTTGCTAGCACTATCGCAATAGATTTTACTGAGGTAAATTATGAATGAACTTAAGTTAGACAATATGCAATCAATGATAGCTGCGGACGAAGTAAGTGCGATTTCATCAGCACTGCTTTCCGAAATATTCCATGGTTTTGAAGAAGCTATTTTAGTTGCCGATACCAATCGACGCCTAGTGTATATGAACTTGGCAGCAGAACGTTTATTTGGTTACTCGAAACAGCAGCTGTATGGAAAAGTGTCCCAAATACTTTATGCCGATGAAAATGATTTTTCAGAACAAGGTCGGCATCGCTATAACCTAGCAAGCGAAAAGCCTACAGAAAACTATAGGATTTTATATCGCCGTTCGGACGGAGAAATTTTCCTTGGCGTAACAACAGGGACCATTATGCATTCTTCTGATGGAGCGGTCATTGGATTTTTAGGCCTTATCCGCCCTGCACGCTCAGCCGACCAATTTTTAGATGCCCTGCAAAAAATTCACAATGTAATCTCTGACCTTAGCTTAAGTTATGAGCAAAAAATAGAATCATTATTGACCATTGGCCTTAATCATTTTGGTCTGGAAACAGCCATAATGTCTCATATTGAAGGCAATGAGTATACGGTTGAAAACTGCGTCGATTTTAATGGTCAATTAAAGCCAAAAACACAATTTGACCTAGAGGGAACTTACTGTGTTCACACATTAAAAGAAAATAAAACTGTTGGCTTTCATTTTGTAGGTAAGAGTCAAATTCAAAACCACCCTTGCTACAAGAATTTCCAATTAGAATCGTACATCGGCACGCCATTAAAACTGGATGGCAAACTCTATGGAACCGTAAATTTCACCAGCTCCTCTCCTGTTGACCCTTTTTGTAAGGACGACTACATCTTGATGCAGTTACTCTCTGATACCTTCAGCTACCTGTTATACAAAAAAATATCAGAAGAAGAATTAGAAGCCTTAGCAAGAATTGACGAGTTAACCAGCCTACCTAACCGACGTGCCACCTTTGAGCGTTTGCATCAACTCATCGATCAATCCAATAGGTTTTTCAAAAAACTCTGTGTACTGTCAATAGACCTTGATCATTTTAAAAGTATTAATGACAAATACGGACATGCCGCAGGCGATCAAGCATTGGTAGAATTTGCACAAATAGCCTCAGGTATAGGCCGAAAAACTGATTTTTGTGGACGAATCGGGGGAGAAGAATTTATCTTTGTGCTAATTGGTGCAAACATAGAACGTGCAGAGGAATTTGGTAACAAACTAAGACACACTTTAGCTTTACACCCCGTCAAGCTAAACAGCGAAGAGTTTATTACGATAACTATCAGTGCCGGCGTTGCCATGTTTGACAACAACGAGTCCATTGAAAGCCTCTTAGCTCGCGCTGACGAGGCTATGTACAACGCCAAACAACAAGGTCGAGATCGCGTAATGATTGCACCACCCTCACCTTAGTATAAGGGTAACTAAGTTGAACCTGTGAGCCACAAAACTAATATGGACAAAAGTTATGAATAAACCAATCGCACAACTAGGGCCAAGCACAGATCGAACCGCTAAAACTATCTACATTCTGTATCTGGTAGGGCTTGTTTTTGGTATCACTAGCATCATTGGCATCGTCATGGCCTACCTTAACCAAAACGACTCACCGGAATGGTTAAAAAGCCATTATCGGTTCCAGATTAGGACCTTTTGGATTGGTATTCTCTTTATCCTAGTCGGCACTCTACTAGCCTCCGTTCTAATCGGTTACTTAGTACTAATGTTTTCTGTGGTATGGCTGATTATTCGCTGCATAAAAGGCCTAAAATTAATAGAGCAACAACAAGAGTACCCAAACCCAACAACATGGTTGTTTTAAACTCGTTCAAATAAATATAATGAACTTGCTTATTTTAAAAACGACATGGCCTAAAGAATGTCTACCTACCAAATAAAGCCGGTGACGGATTGATATTTTCATTCGCCAACTAATATCCCGTATGCTAGGGTAAACTTATATAAACGTTATATATTAAGAGATAAAACAATGGACATTTTAATTTTTTTAGCCATTGGTGGCATTGCTGGTTGGTTGGCGGGCACACTGATGAAAGGTAACGGTTTTGGTTTATTAGGCAATATTGTCGTTGGTGTTATTGGCGCTGTCTTTGGTGGGTTTGTCTTTGGTTTGTTAGGTATTTCTGCGGGTGGTTTGATTGGTTCAATCATCACCGCAACTGTGGGCGCTGTATTACTGCTTTTTATTGTCGGCTCAATCAAAAAAAGAGCATAAATAATACCGGTGACTTTATGCCCACACTCAATGTTCATAATTCAATTCTACCCATGACATTCGCTCTTTAAGGTAACCATATGGGATCATGTTGCGACAATAGCTGCACACTAGATGCAAAAGAAGGTAGACAGCGTAGCACGCTAATTAAGGTGCTCTGGATAAATGCCATTATGTTCGTGGTAATAGTAGCTGCTGCCTTTTATGGTCAATCTACAGCGTTAATGTCTGACAGTTTAGATAACCTAGGCGACGCACTAACCTATGCTCTGAGTTTATTTGCAGTATCTAAAGGACCCGAACTAAAAGCCCGCATTGCACTTTTCAAAGGTGGGCTAATCTTTATTGCCGCGAGTGTTGTTATCGCCCAGATAATATATCGACTAGTAACGCCCACCCTGCCAGTTTACGAAGTAATGAGTATTTTTAGTATTGCCGGCCTACTGGCCAATGGCTTATGCCTTTTACTACTTTGGCAACATCGGCACGAGGATATAAATATGAGCTCTGTGTTTGAGTGCTCACGAAATGATATCGCATCTAACTTATCTGTTCTTTTAGCAGCCCTTGGCGTGTGGTTTTTTAATTCTGGGATTCCCGATATTATCATTGCCTCTTTCTTGGCCATTATTTTATTAAGATCGTCTGCACATGTTATAAAAGGTGCCTTGGCTGAATTATCAAACCCCACATAAAGGTTGTTTTAACTGGCCTATTTATACAAAAATAGCTAACCGTCCCTAAAGTCTAGCCCTCAAAAAAGAGCCTCATCTCAACGACTAAGGCTCAAAACAGTTTAACAAGTATTATTTAAGTATCGGCTAAAGGTTGTGAAACCTTATAGAACAGACAGCTGTCTCCACTTAATAGCTACGCTTTTTTCAAATGATAATTATTAAAGTCTGGTTGACTCATTTCTTTTGCATAACGTTGTGGTGACCACGGCCACAATAATGGCACACCGTTATCATCTAAATACCAACTTTGGCAACCTGTCGTCCAAATGGTGCCCGGGAGCGCTTCATGAACTGTTTTATAAAAATCATCAACAGCTTCTTGTTTAGGCTCAATATAATCAAAAACACCTTCCATATATTTTTGAATACATTTCATGATATAGCTGCTTTGCGTCTCGGCAATGGCAATTAATGAATAGTTCCCTATAGGGCTATTGGGGCCATTTAACATAAAAAAATTGGGGAAATTTGGAATAGTAATCGCACGAAAAGCACGCGGGCCGCTTTCCCATGCCTCGGATAATGTTGTGTTATTCGTGCCTTGCATGGTCATCGGGCGCATAAAAGCAAAACCATCAAACCCTGTCGCTTGTACGATAAGATCAAGCTCATGCAAGACGCCATCTTTAGTACGGATACCTTTTGCTTCAATTTTATCGATGCCTTCTGTCACTAAGTCAACGTTCGGTTTTTGAATGGCTGGATAAAAGCTGGTGGACATCACAAGGCGCTTACAGCCAGGTTCATAATTAGGCGTTAACTTAGCGCGCAACACAGGGTCTTTCACATGATTTAAATTCCATTCGCACAACTTATTGAGTATTGAACGATTCCAACCAGGCTTAACCGTTGCAACACCGACTGTTCTTTCTTGCATAAACTTATAAAGCCGGTAAAGAGACTTCCCAAGAACAGGAAACCGTTTAACCGAACGAATCCACAGTTTAGAATAAGCCTTATCAGGAATCGGGAAAATCCATTGCGGCGTACGTTGAAATAAAGTCAACTTTTTAGCAACCTTAGATAAAGGATCGATCATTTGGGTGCCTGTTGACCCCCCGCCAATCACACCAATCCTTTTACCTGATAACTCAACGTCATGATTCCAGCGTGCCGTATGAAAAACATCGCCTTCGAAGTCCTCAATACCTTCAAATTTAGGTTCGTTGATCTTATGTAACACCCCAGTTGCCGCCACAATAAAGTCAGCGGTATCTGTTTTTCCACTGGCCGTTTCAACATGCCATTGCCCATCTTTGTGCTGGGTATTGGTTATTTCTTCATTAAAGGTTGTGTAACTTGCCAATTGGTACTTTTCAAAAACTCGCTCAAAATAGGCTTGAATTTCTGAACCCGGGGGAAAACGCCGCGTCCAATGTGGGTTAGGCTCGAAGCTGTACGTATAAAAATAAGATGGTATATCACATGCAATTCCAGGATAGGTGTTTTCACGCCAGGTGCCACCTATAGTGCTACGTTTTTCATAAATACTAAAATTTGTTAGCCCCGCCTTTAGTAAGTTAATGCCCATTAAGATACCCGACATACCGGCACCCATAATAATCACCCGTGGTTCCTTAACGCCTCCATCCTTTAACGCTTTAATTGTTTTTATCGTTGACATGCCTAGCCCTTAGTTATTGTTTTAATTCTTATATTACAAATTCTAACACTCATTATAAAAACTTTTTTAGCTAATGATATTAAATATTAGCAAAAAGTTATACGCTTACTAAAATGATGAAGAATATCTGATGAATACTACGTAGTGGTTTATGGTTTACTATCAATAAATAAAGGAGGCAATAATGGCAAGCATACGAAGTCAGTTATTAGCGAAGGTTTTGCGAATGACCATTAAAAGGAAATTCACAGCCAGTCGTAATTTGGTTCAAGAACGCGATAACATGGACAAGTTAGCAGTCATGAGCGTCAAACCGGAACGAGGGCGAGTGACTACCTTAGGGGGTGTTCCCGGCGAATGGCATGAAGCGCAATTAGGCAGTAAAGAAACGACTATTTTATATTTGCATGGTGGTGGCTACGTGGTTGGATCGCCTACCAGCCATAGAGGCTTGGCAGCCATGTTAGCTAATTTAGCTCAAGCAAGGGTATTTGTTTTAGATTACCGTTTAGCACCAGAAGCCCCCTTCCCAGCTGCACTGGACGATGCAGTGTCTGCATATAAAGCCTTGTTAGATGACAGCAAAGATCCGAAAAAAATTGTTATTGCAGGTGATTCAGCCGGTGGAGGGCTTACTATTTCACTGATGCTTGCCTTAAAAGAGCAGTCCATCCCATTACCGGCTACAGGTATCTGCCTGTCTCCTTGGGTCGACTTAAGCTTTTCTGGTGACTCGATGCAAACGAATGCCAAGGCAGATGCAATTTTATGTAAGGAATCCTTAACATGGTTAGCTGATCAATACCTTGGTGATGTAGCCGCGGATGACCGACGAGTTTCACCTCTTTTTGCCGAGCTAAACGGACTCCCTCCCCTATTAATTCAAGTTGGCAGTGATGAGGTATTACTGGACGATGCCGTCCGTTTGAACAAATTTGCAAAAAAAGCAGGTGTCGATACAACGCTTGAAGTTTGGCATGGCCAAGTTCATGTCTGGCAGTTAATGTCCAGATTGATTCCAGAAGCGCACCAAGCCATTCATTCGATAGGGACTTTTATCAAAACCCATATAGATGATTAAAGGGCTAATTATTAACGTAACGTCATTAATAAAACGACTCAACTATGTGCCATTTAAACGAGCTACGAGTAATTAATGACAGACATTTATATAGCTTTTGTATGGACTATTCCCACTTTTATGGTTTATATATAGGGCAGTTCAAACGTTAGATTCAACGCATATAAAAATATAATAACAATAAAAAATTTTCTCAGAACACCAATAAAAGCTCGAAGTAGCTTAATTGGAAAGAACCTCCAAACCTAAAATAAAAACTTAATACTACAAAGAATGAGGCAACGATGAGTACAAAAAAACAGTTACACTTTGGGGCTTTTATGCGCCCAGCCAGCATCCATAGTTGCAGTTGGCGCTACCCTGATGCATTTTCAGATGCAAACTTTAACTTTAAACACCATATTCGTTTTGCACAAACCCTAGAGAAAGGGCTTTTTGATGCCATCTTTATGGCGGACCACGTTTCATTGTTAAACATGCCCGATGAGGCATTAAAACGAAGTGCAACTGTTGTATCCCTTGAACCTCTAACCCTACTGCCTGCGCTTGCTGCCGTTACAGAACATATAGGCCTAATTGCTACCGCATCCACAACCTACAACCAGCCTTACCATATTGCACGAAAATTCGCTTCACTAGACCACATCAGTGAAGGACGAGCTGGCTGGAATGTTGTGACCTCTTCTAATCCGTTAGAAGCCCTTAATTTTGGTTTACCAGAAGCAGTAGAACACGACGAGCGCTATAAACGCGGACGAGAGTGTTATGAGGTGGTAACCAAACTATGGGATAGCTGGGAAGATGACGCTATTCTTAGAAACACTGAAACGGGCATATTTGCAGACCTTGATAAATTGCACCCACCTAAACATAAAGGTGAGTTTTATGCTGTTGAAGGTGCTTTAAATGTAGCACGTCCGGTTCAGGGTTGGCCTCTTATAGTCCAAGCTGGTGCCTCTGAAGCAGGACGCCAGTTTGCCTCAGAAGTAGCAGAAATGGTCTTTTCAGCCGCTAGTACACTAAGTACCGCACAAGAATATTATGCCGATATAAAATCACGCGCTAAAGCCTACGGAAGAAACCCAGATCACCTTAAAGTTTTCCCTGGTTGCTTTGTTATTATTGGTGATACCTTAGAGGAAGCAAAAAATAAAAAACGTCAACTAGATAGCATGGTTGACCCTAGCACAGGCATGGGCTCTTTATCCATTTTGTTAGGATGTGATGCTAGCAAGTTTGATCTTGATGGCCCTCTTCCTGAAATACCCGAAACCAACGCAGTTAAATCTGGTCGTCAAAAACTTGTTGATATGGCAAAAGAAGACAATATGACTGTACGCGAATTAGCCCAATATGTTGGCGGCTCTTATGGCTGTTTAGAAATGTTAGGAACCGTCTCAATGATAGCGGACCAAATGGAAGAGTGGCTAAATTCTAATGCCTGTGATGGTTTTAATATCATGTTTCCTTACCTACCTCAGGGCATAGATGATTTTGTTGATAAACTAGTCCCAGAACTACAAAGACGTGGCGTCTATCGAACCAGCTACGAAGGTAATACCTTACGTGAAAACCTTGGCTTACCAAGACCAAAAAATCAGTACTGTGATTGAATCTTTCATCCAACGTTAATACCTTGTTAAGCCGTTAAATTTAGACTGATGAGTCAACAATATAAAGGCCCCGTCTGGGGCCTTTTTTATAGCAGATAATTTAATTAGAGCCGCAGTCTGGTTAAGCTGCAAAAGTGGTTAAGTTGTAAGTAATTTAACTTTATACACGCTCATTTAAACTTAGC
This sequence comes from Cycloclasticus sp., assembly GCF_019090545.1. NCBI lineage: Bacteria > Pseudomonadati > Pseudomonadota > Gammaproteobacteria > Thiotrichales > Piscirickettsiaceae > Cycloclasticus > Cycloclasticus sp. The sequence continues at coordinate 21,480 of NZ_JAHRVT010000039.1, forward strand.
CTTGCCTTAATTCAGTCAACAAATTTTCTAAATTTTAACAATAAATAAATATAATATATTACATTACAAAAATCTTTTAACTATATGATAAATATTTAATTTATTAGACCTATAGTTTATGAAGCGGTTCTAAACCCTCGGCTTTTTTATCTCTTTTTTGCAAGCGCTGACTATGTTCATTAACCAAGCCTGCCAAATCCTCACCTTTCCATTCAATATCATTGTTTGAATACAGCGCCTGATTAAGCTGTTCAATTTCTGCTTGTAATTCTTTGCTGCAATACCGGCTTATTTGATCAAGTTCTTTGCTGTTAAATTGTACAAAGCCCCAAGTTATTAACGCCTTTTTTGACTCTTTAGGATCATTCGCTTTACAGGCTTGTTGCAGGTCTTTAATCGCTTTTTTCACTGAGCTATTTTCTTCGTCTATTGAAGAGCTTGAAGAACGTCTAAACCGTCCCTTTATAACCACCCACACAAGAGTAATTAACCAAGCTATTGCAAATATAATAGCTAACCATTTCCAATAATGCTCTGTGGTATTAACCGTTGCTGCCTGATCAAGCCTGTCTATCTCAGTAACTAATTTTTGATTAGGCTCTGTGGCTATAACCTGCGGTATTTCGACCGATTCAAGCGCAACGGCAGTAATGGTCATTTCTGGAATAACGGCTGTTTCAATACGCCCTGTTATTGTATTGAACCAAGGCACCTCTATAGCGGGTAATGTATAGTCCCCAGCCTTAGCAGGAATAATAGCTGCTTTTTGTTCTCTCAACGCTATAACGCCGTCTTCTTCGCTTTGGATTCTTAACAAGGGCTGATCTGGATACACTTTAAGCTGCGAAGACGCTGTATCAGTATTTAACTCTGGTAGTTGACTGGCCGTTACACCTCTCGCCAACATTGTTAACGTTCTAGTTAACGGCTCCCCTACTGTTACGCTTAACTCGTCGTTTGACCAAGTTTGTTGTAAATGAACACTTTTGGCAGCCAACCAATGCTCACCTGTAAAGCTTGCTGGCGCAGGTTGCACATCAACATTAACTGCTTTTGATTGAACCCGTTTAGTTTTTGTACGTTGAGTATTAAACAGACTGCCATTCCATGACCGACCGGCACCGGTAACCACTTGTGCTGTTAATACCGTGGGTGGAATTGTTAATGGCCCGCTTTGTTGAGGAAAAATGGCATATTTACGTTCGAAAACCGAATAATTAACCCCATTTAACTGCTTGTTATACTGCTTATCTTCACCTATTTTTTCAACGATGGCATTGTCGATTGTTGGTTCAGAAAGTGATGCTTTTGAAATTTGCACACGCTGGAATAAACGTACGGTATACAATAATTGAGACTGAACATAAGGCTGCTCTGGCGAAACCTCTACTTGTAAATATAGGTCATCATCAATGTCCACTTTATCGCTTGTGCTGTTTGCTAAAACCGTAATGCTCAGCGCTTTTGATACATCATCACCAAATGATATAGCCGGAATTTGTTGTGGACCGGTCTGTTTTGCCATGACATCTAAGGTCCAAGAAATAGACTTTGTTGATCGGCCATTAACCCAAGAAGATTGACTGCTTTTTTGTTGATTTAACACCTCAAACTTATCATCCAATGGGCTAAAGTCCGGATCATCATCAGGCGACTCCTCCATACTAAAAATTAACTTAAAAGATTCGTTAATACTGACTGGATTTCTATCAACAGAGACATTTATATCAAGCGCAATACTATGCGTGCTAACTAGAAAAACTGATATTAAAACAAAGTATTTCAACAGGTTATTTTTCATCATTGCTGCCTTTTTCTTAACGTTGTAGCTGTCGTTGACCATATTGATACTTAAATTTTCGTTTTAATAATGCCGCAGGGTCATCTTGAATACGTTTTAACCATTGCTCAGCCGCTTGTTGTTCTTCATTAGAAAGCTCTGCCGTTGCCGCTTGCTGCTGCTCACCCACCTCTTTACTGTCGTTCGGCCTGCTTTCCTCCTCGGTATTTTCTGCAGACGATTCCTGATTAGCTGACGTTGATGACTCAGCAGCCTGATCTTGCGCTGCCTCTTTAGACTCGTTGGACGAATCGTCCTTATTATCGGCTGGTTGTGTATTGGATAGCTGATCTGCTTGTTCGGCGTTTTTAGAGTTACCCTCTCCCTCTTGCTGTTTGTCTTGACCTTGATCACCTTTAGGCTGTGATTTGTTTTGAGCCTCTTCAATCAGTTTCAAATTATGTAGTGCATCTTCATTATCAGGGTTTAATTTTAACGATTGCTCATACGCCTGTTTTGCTTCATTTAATTGACCCGATTTTGCTAGGCTATTGCCTTTGTTATACAGACTCTCTGCTGTTTCAATTCCTTCAAGTTGCTCTACAGCTTGTTGGTACTCACCTGCTTTATATTGAGCCGCTGCTTTCCACTCTGGTGAGGTGAATTTTTCTGCTGCTTGCTGAAACTTTTTTTCTTCAAATAGCTGTTTTGCTTGCTGATTTTTATTCAACCAAAGCGCGTCCCATTCCACCGCATAACTGTTTTCGGCCAGTGGCATAATAATAAAAACCAACCCTATTAGTAGCCCTTTCCTAAAACCAAAGGCAGCCAATGGCAAGACCAACAATAGCAACCAAACGCCCCTATCATTCCATTGCTCAATCAGTCCATTATTATCATTAGCAAGTTCATCTAACACCGGCCGTTCTAGGCTAGATAACATTGCTTTAATATCACTATCATCAGCCGTCATTGTTCCGTAGTGCCCGCCTGAACGGCTCGCTAACGATGCAAGTTCTTTAGCGTTTAATTTGGCAATAATAATATTCCCTTGATTATCTTTTAAGAAACCACCACCAGCTTGTTTAACCGGGCCACCAGCAGCTGTTCCAACCCCCAAAATAGAGACAACATAATCGCCCAGCTCTTTTTCTAATGTTTTTGCCGGTTGCTTAATACCATCGGTTATAAGAAAAATATTACCCTGCTTTTGACCGGCTTGTTGTAAAAGATTAACGGCCAACGTTAAAGCCGCTTGTGTATCTTTACCTTGCCGTGGCATTAAACTGCTTTCTAAGGCATTCAGCTGGTTCTCAATCGTTGCCACATCGCTAGTTAATGGCGTAACGGTAAACGCATCTGCTGAATACACCACCAAGGCCGTCAGTCCGTCTTTTCTTTGTCTTAAAATATCTGCAATTTTATAGCGGGCACGCACTAAACGGCTGGGTTTTATATCAGTCGCATTCATGGTTTGCGAAAGGTCTAAGGCAATAACCAACGCCGCATCATTACGAAATGCAGGTGTTTCTAAGCGTTCCCATGTTGGGCCTGCCAGTGCAACAATTGATAATAAAACGGCCATTGATAAAGCCCCGACTACCCAATAACTTTTAGACGATTGTTTATCTTCTAAAATAAACGGCAATAAGGCTGCATCACACACATCGGCCCATTCACCTTTAGCCAGTGTGTTTTTAACCGATACAAACATTAAAGCCAGCGCCGGAATCAACGCCAATAAAAAATAAGGTCTTATAAAATGAAAGTCTGCCCAGTTCATATAAGCCTCAAACGAATCACAGTAATAATGCCCAATAACAATAAACTTAGCGCTAATGGCCAAGGGTATAGTTCACTCATGGGGCGATAAAATTGCTTATTTTTCTCAACAGGTTCTAGTTGATCTAACAGCTCATATATCTGCTCTAGCTCTTCTTTGCTGCGCGCACGAAAATATTGACCATTTGTTGCCTCTGCAATGGCCGTAAGGGTTTTTTCATCAAGATCACGTGATGGATTAACTTTACGGTTACCAAAAAAACTGCGTACCAACATTTCATCTGCACCAATCCCAATGGTATAAATTTTAAGTTGCTGGTCAGCTGCCAATTTTGCAGCTTGAAGGGGGGTAATTTCACCCGCTGTATTCGCTCCATCTGTTAGCAGAACTAGCACTCGACTGTTTGCTTGCTCATCCTTCAAATGTTTAACAGCTAAACCAATTGCATCCCCAATAGAGGTTGCCGGCTCATCATCAGTAATACCAATAAATGCTTCGTCTAATAACGTTGCAACTGTCTTACGGTCAAAGGTTAAAGGTGTTTGCAAATAGGCTGTAGTGCCAAACAATATTAACCCTAACCGATCGCCGATGCGTCGCTCAATAAAGTCTGTTGCCACATATTTGGTAGCTGTTAAGCGATCCACACGGGTGTTTTCAATAACAAAATCTTCCTCTTTCATACTGCCAGATACATCTACCGCCAGCATTAAGTCACGTCCACTCACTGCTTGTTCAATAGGCTCACCCAGCCATTGTGGTCGAGCAGACGCCAACACTAATAACACCCACGCGATAACAGCCAACCACAAAAGCCAAGGCTGTTTTGCTGAGCTATACCGTGCCTTAGCCTCACCAAAATCTTCTATAAAAGGGATTTTTAGGGCCGCTTGTGTATCTGCTGTATAAGCCGGCAAAAGCCAGCGGTATAGCAATGGCAACGGTAATAATAAAAATAATTGAGGCCACTCGATATGAATCATTGGTGTTGCCTCTTTAACCAACATTCACACAATTCAATTAAGTCATCTATTTCTATGTCTTCTGGCGCTGTCTGCCGATAAGGCGCTTCAGATAAATAACGTCCTATACCGGTACTAAATGGCGTACCGTCTACCGATTGATCTAGATACTCCAACCAGTCTTTACCCGTTAAACCTGCCGTCTTATTGCGCGGATTCACACTGATAGAAACACGACGCAGACACATAGATAATTGTTTAAGTGTGTTTAATTCATCGTTGTATTTGGATTGCTTTATATCAACCAATAAGGCTGATGCTGCTTTAATCGCCGTACGACGTGTTAATTTTTTATACAACCACCAAGCACAAACCAAAGCCACAACAACAACCAGTAAAACAAGCCACCAACCTAAAGCAGGTGGCCACCAGCTAACCTCAGCGGGTAAATGAATGTCTTTTAAGGGCAGTGCTTCATTCATTAACTTAACACCTCATATGGATCATCAACGGTGCTACATTCAAGCAGTGAAATTCGCCATTTTTTACACAATGTTGTTAACTGTTGTTGCCTGTTTTTAAAATGTTGTTGATAGGCTAATACCCGCTGGTTATCGCCAGTATCCAGTACTGTTTCCTGTTTACCATTAGTAAAACGATAGCACCCTCTGCTTGGCAAATAGCTTTCTAGCGGATCATAAATATGTACTAATTGAAGTTCGCAGTGTTTAGCTAATTTAGATAACTGTTTTTCAACATGATTATTTAAGCCACGAAAATCACTAACAATATATACCAAGCTACCAGGTCTGGCATGTTGCATTAAGCGGTTAAGAATTTGCTCTAACGAGAAAGACTCTGTTATCGATAATGTAGGTTTAACCAACGCATTTAAAAAATGTAAAACAGCTGAGCGGCCATTGGCTGGCTTTAACTCTTGGCAACCGTGCTGATTAAAAACCTGACCGCCTACTCTATCGCCATTTAACTGAGCAGCCCACGCTACTAAGGCAGCCACTTTAGACGCTTGTACCGATTTGAACACACCGCGTGTTGCAAAATTCATAGTGGGTCGTAAATCAACAGAAATAAAAATGGGTCGTTCACGTTCTTCACGAAATATTTTGCTGTGTGTTTTATTCGTACGAGCAGTCACTCGCCAGTCAATACTACGGATATCATCCCCTGCTTGATACAAACGCACTTCATCAAACTCCATTCCACGGCCTTTAAAACGTGACACATACCCGCCATTTTGGGCCGACTGTATACGATGCCGACGAGTTTTTAACAGCCCCGCCTTTTTCGCTAAATCGACCATGGGTTTTAACTGAACAGAAACCCGTTCGTTTTGTAAAACAGCCTGCTTCATTTAAGGCACAGCAACTCTATTAATTAATTCTTTAATAAACCTATCGGCTGTAATGCCCTCTGCTTCGGCTTCATAAGACATAATTAAACGATGTCGTAATACATCGTAGGCAATATTTTGAATATCTTCCGGGGTAACAAAATCACGTTGATTCAACCACGCTTTGGCTCTAGAACAACGGTCAAGCGCAATGCTCGCTCTTGGACTAGCCCCGTATTGAACCCAAGCAGCTAGATCATCACCATAAGCAGCCGGTTCACGTGTTGCTAATATCAATTGCAACAGATAATCTTCCAGTTCGTCACTCATATACACGTCTAATATTTCCTGACGTGCTGCAAATAACTGTTGCTGTGTTATCGGCTCGCTTGTTGCTTTTTTAGTATCACCGCCTTTTTCCTCGCGGCGGGCTAAATGTAAAATCTCTTTTTCATGTACTGCCTTAGGGTAATCTATTTTTACATGCAGTAAAAACCGGTCTAGTTGTGCCTCAGGCAAAGGATAAGTGCCTTCTTGTTCCAATGGGTTTTGCGTAGCCATTACCATAAATAAACTGGGCAATTGATAACTGGCACCACCAACAGTAATTTGTCGTTCTGCCATAGCTTCTAATAAAGCGGCTTGAACTTTTGCAGGCGCACGGTTTATTTCATCCGCTAATACTAGATTATGAAATAAAGGCCCTTTTTGAAACTCAAACGTACCCTTCTGTGGTCGATAAATATCCGTACCGGTTAAATCTGAGGGCAATAAATCTGGTGTAAACTGAACCCGGTGAAAGTCTGCTTCAATCCCTTTACTCAACACATTAATGGCACGCGTTTTAGCAAGCCCAGGAGCCCCTTCAACTAATATATGGCCATCTGCTAACAAGGCAACTAACATTCTTTCTACTAATACGTCTTGGCCAATAATCTGCTTGCTGATCGTCTCTTTAAGTTGCTGAATAGCCGCTTTAGAATCGCGTAAACTACTTTCTACCATGGTTTATTTATCCTTTTTAATGCTGAGTTTTATACAATAGTGCGTTTACCGGACCCAATATTTATTTCTAATCCGTTATAAACATTGGGGGCAACCATCTCATGATTCAACCACCAACATTACAAATGTTCTCCATTTTAACTAAACCTTTCTATTCGCATCGATGAATAAACCCATCGATGTTCTTATTATTGGTGCTAGCGCTTCTGGTTTAATGTGTGCAATAGAAGCCGGCAAACGTGGCCGCAATGTGGTGGTATTAGACCATGCAAATAAGGCGGGTAGAAAAATACTCATGTCCGGTGGTGGGCGCTGTAACTTCACCAATATGGATATCAGTGCAGATAATTATATTTCCCATAATCCGCACTTTTGTAAATCAGCACTTAGTCGATACACACAATGGGATTTTATTGCGCTTGTGTGCGACTACAACATCCCCTATCACGAACGTAGCCACGGGCAATTATTTTGTGATGATAGTGCTAAAGACATTCTCAATATGTTGCTATCAGAATGTGCTCATGCAGGGGTAGACATTCGCCTTAATTGCAGTATAGAAAACATTCACAAAGAAAATGACCGCTATATCATCAACACATCTCTAGACGATTACAGTGCAGAATCGGTCGTTATTGCCACCGGTGGTTTATCCATCCCTAAAATGGGCGCAACAGGCTTTGGTTATAACATAGCCAAACGTTTTGGGCATACTGTTCACCCAACGACTGCAGGGCTAGTACCGTTTACCCTACAACCGGACGATAAAGCTTGGCTAGCCGAGCTTTCTGGCATTGCCATAGAGTGCGTGGTGAGTAATGAGCGCAACAGCTTTAGAGAAAATATCCTACTAACCCATCGTGGTTTAAGCGGCCCAGCCATTTTACAAATATCATCGTACTGGCACGCTGGCGAAACGCTCAGCATTAATCTACTGCCCGATGTAGACATAGAAACACTTCTAAAAACAAAGCAACAAACACAAGCAAAAACACATTTAAAAACCATATTGGCTGAACATTTACCGAAACGATTTATCGCCGCCTTACTTGATGAACAACTCCTAAACCAACCGCTGCAATCCATCTCGCACGATCGCTTTAAAACTATTAGCAAGCAACTACACCAATGGCAAATAAAACCCAACAGCACCGAAGGCTATAGAACCGCAGAGGTAACACTGGGTGGCGTTAATTGTGATGAGTTATCTTCAAAAACCATGGAATCAAATTACTCAACAGGGTTATATTTTGTGGGCGAAGTAGTCGATGTTACCGGCTGGCTGGGCGGTTATAACTTTCAGTGGGCTTGGTCTTCAGGTTGGTGTGCAGGGCAAGTGGTTTAAAACCACTTCTTATTTTGATTAGTTTATTTTAAACATTGATCCCTTTGAGTAAACACCCTAAACTCTGAGTTAAGGGTATTTGGTGCACATGGTAATACCCATATTTATGTCTTTAATATCAAAATACATGGAAGTACTATCCGCATAGAGCAAGTAATACGCGGATAATTGGTTTTGCTTATTAACACTGTTAGGTGAATCAAAAAGGAGAAAAGAATGGAACTCGAAGTAACTTGGAAACGAGCAGCAAAAGTATGGTGGGCGTATCTCTGGAGAAATATCATTGCAATCATAGTTGCAATGATAATTGGGGGTGTCATCGGCTTTATTATTGGATTCATACTAGCAATTGTGGGAGTTTCTAGTCAAACCATACAATTTATTACAACACTAATCGGCATGATAATAGGACTACTAATTTCTATCGTACCAGTCAAGATGATTTTGGCTAAAGATTATGGGGAGTTTAGGTTGGTGCTCTTACAAACCAACCCAGCAGAGCAATCACTTAACAAGGCAAATTAACTCGGGCTGCCAAAAGCTGCGCCGCTTCGCTCTGCATCTTTTGGCATCTGCTTATTGGCTTCGTTAGCTTTTCAGGAGAGTTATGAGTAACTTTAAATGTACTGTGGAAATATTAAGCTCTTTGTATCACTTATAGCTATAACTACAGTATTAATAAGGGAGATATAAACGGTTTACAGACAAACCCCATATAGCCTGATCCATTGATTTTAGAAAGGTATAAAAAAACCCGCCGTAGCGGGTTTTTTATCGTTAATATTACATTGTTATTTTACAGATACACCTAACGCCTTTACTGTTTCAACATTCAGATACTTATCGACGGGTAGTTTATTAGCTGATTGAAATGCATTAACTGCAGCGATTGTTTCTGCACCAATCACGCCATCAATTCTGCCAGGGTTGAAGCCTTTTGCTTTTAACGCAGATTGAATTTTTGAAATACGACCTTGAGTCATGTTGGTTTCACATAAGATAGAGCGCCATTGCATAAAGCCATCGATAACTAACTCTTGGTGAGTAACTGTTTTATATGTCGCAGGAATGGCGATTCGTTTTTCAGTTGCTGGTGAAGCTAGTTTACGTACTTTAATCGTTTTAAACTGTGCAGGAATGGTAACTTCACGAGTTGTTGCAGGTGTTTTAACAACTTGTCTAGTTACTGTTTTAAACGTAGCAGGCGTTTTTGTTAAACATACCTTTTGTCCTGTTCGTGAAGAAGTAGGATGCTTTTTATTATGAATCTCATGCCAAGTGAACGTTGCAGCAGTCACTTGATTTGTTTTTGTTAGCGTATCGTATTTTGCAGGTATTGCTGTACGTAATTCTGATGCTGGTTTAACCACTTCTTGGACCGAGGCAGTTTTATACTGAGCAGGAATCTCAACCGTTTTAGTGGTGGCTGGTGTTGCAAGTACACTCTTGCTGACTGTTTTATATTCTGCAGGTACTTCAACTAAGCACATAATCTCACCGGTGGCAGAATCAATACGCTGGATTGGGCCAGTGCCTTTCTTCCAGATGATGTGTGCAGGCTTAACAAGTACTTTTTCTGATACAGTTTTAAAGATAGCAGGTACTTGAATGATTTTGCTTGACGCTTCACTAACAAGAACGGTTTTTTCAACGGTACGGTAGGTTGTTGGAATTGTTTTAACTGTTTCAGATGCCTCTGCTGTTAAAACTTGCTCTGTCAAATTTTCAAACTTAGCTGGTAGTGTATGTTCATGGAAGCACATACCAGGCGTTGCAGAGTCAAGATCAGCACCGTATTTTTTTGCTAATGCTAAAAGCTCGCTACTAGCTGGTGTTGAATTGTTGCTGTGGTCTAATCTCCAAACAAGCTGTTCGTCACTCATTTTTATTTTATCAGACTCTGTACCGTATACGGCCGGTACAGCAACAAGTTTGCTTGAAGCTGGGCTGACCTCAACGGTCTCTGTGGCCCACTCATATTAATATGCGGGAATCAACGTATAGCAAATTCTTCAATTATTCCCCCGTTCAAACCACCCTGCTTCTAATACCTATTGACAGTGTTATGTAACACAGCACAATGTTAGCTCTCCTATGAGAATATAAATGATGTGAAACGCTACCCCTTTTCAATATGGATGATAACTTTTCTGACAAACATATCATTAATTCGTGGTTACAAAATGCAAAACCATGGGTTGTTGCTATTCGTGATAATGAAATAGCAAGCAGAACGCTGCTTACAAATAAGGCAATCACCGACACTATTTTACAAAAAAAGCCTAAAACTGTATTAGATATTGGCTGTGGCGAGGGTTGGTTAGCTAGAAGGCTAAGTGATTCGGGTATTACCACCCTTGGAATAGATGTTGTGCCCGGCCTTGTTGATGAGGCTAACAGACTGGGCGGCGGTATCTTTAAGCTAATACCTTATGAGCAGTTAAGCCAACGTGTTATTAAAGAAAAATTTGATGTGGCTGTTTGTAACTTTTCATTATTAGGTAATGAATCTGTTAATCATGTTTTTAACTGCATACCACATGTTCTAAATGAGCAAGGTTATTTTATTATTCAAACTATCCACCCTATTAACGGCTGCGGACATGTTAAATACCAGGATGGGTGGCGAAAAGGCACTTGGGCTGGCTTTAATCAGCAGTTTACAAACCCACCACCTTGGTACTTTAGAACATTAGAAACATGGAAAGCCCTGTTTAAGCTTAATAAGCTTGAGCTTATTGAAATACTTGAGCCTGTAAACTCACATATAAAAGAAGCCGTTTCTATCATCTTTATTAGTCAGTTGGCGGCTAATAAATAACCAGCACAATCAATAGGCAAAAAGAATGAGCATTATTGAGATTATTACTCTATTCGGCATGATGGTTGCGCTGGCAGCTTTACCCAGTGCAAGTGTTGCTTTAGTTGTTACGCGCTCAGCCACATTTGGTGTAGCCAACGGTGTTGCTGTAACTGCCGGCATCATTCTGGGTGATTTGATATTTATTCTACTGGCTATTGTTGGTTTGTCGGTTGTGGCTGACACCTTGGGTAGCTTATTTATGGTTATTAAATACCTCGGAGCCGCTTACCTACTTTGGTTAGGTTATACGCTCATCACGTCCAACGGTGCTAGCTCAATATCAGTTGATAAAAGCGTTAAACAACAAAATTTATTCGCTAGTTTCGCTGCAGGCTTAATATTAACTTTGGGCGATATTAAAGCCATTATTTTTTACGCTAGTTTCTTACCTGTATTCGTTAATCTGTCTACCGTTCAAACCCCAGATATTCTAATTTTAATTTCTATTATGATTATTAGCCTGGCTAGTGTAAAAATTCTATATGCGTTTTCAGCCGCTAAAATAGTTGCTGTTGCATCCGCTAATAAGTTTGATAACGTGGTTAGAAAAACAGCCGGTAGTTTTATGTTAGCCGCTGGGGGCTACCTAATTTTTAAAGATTAGTAAGCATCGGCAAGTTGATTTGTGACTTTAAAAAATCAGCGTAGACTAATCAGTCTCGGCTAATTTTCATCGCCTCTCGTTAAGAAAAATATGATTACTTTTTGGCTAACTCTAAACTGGCTGATCCAACTGCTACTAATTATGTTGTCGGTTTCAACGGCTTTACATGCACTGATGAATAAAAACGATCCTAGGTCATCACTACTTTGGATTATTACCTGCTTTTCTCTTCCATTTGTTGGCCCTATTCTCTACCTTGTTTTAGGAATAAACCGCGCTCACAATAAAGTTTTATCACTAGGCGCAGTTGCTGATACCTCACTTAGCACTACTCCCAAACCTATTACCTCTGTTGATAAAAAAAGCAGACCTTTATCACCTCATCAACGTCTTAGTTTGGCTGTTACCGGACTACCCTTAAGCGAAGGCAACCAAATACAGATTCTTAGTCAGGGTGAGAATGCTTACCCAGCGATGTTAAAAAGTATTCATGAAGCAACTGAGTGGGTTTATTTATCCATGTACATTTTTGAGTCTAACGGTGTTGGTGAACAGTTTATCGATGCACTGGCTGATGCTGTGGAACGTGGTGTTGATGTTCGTGTGTTACTTGATGGTGTAGGTTCTTGGTACAGTCTCGGTCAAACTAGAAAGGCTCTAGTTGCTCGTGGTGTAACGACACTTACCTTTTTACCCATAGGAAAAATGTTACCGCGCTTTACACTTAACCTGCGTAACCACCGCAAAATTTTATTATGTGACGGAAAACATGCGTTTACGGGCGGAATGAATATCCGCCAATGTCATTTAGTACAAACGTGCCAGCCTAACAGGGCAACTAAAGATTTTATGTTTAGCTTGAAAGGCCCTGTTGTACAACAAATCGGTCAAATATTTGAGAATGACTGGTTTTACGCCTGTGGTGAAAAGCTACCAAGCAAGTACTATGACATTAACACATACGGACAATCATCCTGTCGCGCTATCAGCGATGGTCCGGGCATTAATATAAATGTATTAACAAAAGTAATGATTAGCGCTCTTAACAGTGCTCAATCGAGTATTACACTGGTGACACCCTATTTTTTACCGCCTAATGGGCTGATTATTGCTTTACAGTCTGCTGCACTTAGAGGTGTAGATGTTTCAATATTATTGCCGGTCCATAATAACCAACCTTATATACATTGGGCGATGCGAAATAACATGCGCCATTTTCTAGCCTATGGCGTAAAAATTTATTATCAGCCCAGCCCTTTTGTGCATTCAAAACTGTTACTAATAGACGATCATTATTGCCAAATTGGATCGGCTAATATTGACTCTCGTAGTTTGCGATTAAATTTTGAACTTAATGTCGAAATATTTGATGCTGATTTTGCTCAATCAATGGCCAAAATTATAAACAACGATAAACAACAAGCCATTGAAATAACGCCCCAAAAACTCAATAAACGCTCTTTTGTAATAAAAGCTTGGGATGCCTTTTGGTGGCTTTTTACCCCTTATTTATAAACCCACAGCTTACCTACTCGGCAAGAACACCTTGCGACATTGCAATATAATGAGTAACAGCCAAATAAATATCTATACCCCTCGATATTATGATTCAGAGTATTAAAAATTTAAGTAAAAAATTACTATCCGATAACTGGTATACATTGAATAAATATACCTTCGATTTCCAAAAAGAAAACGGTCAATGGGAGCAACATCAGCGTGAGGTTTATGACCGAGGTAATGGTGCTACGGTACTGCTCTATAGTGCAGCAAAACAGAGCGTTATTCTTACTAGACAGTTTCGTTTACCCAGTTATTTAAATGGCAATAATGACGGCCTTCTCATTGAAACCTGTGCAGGTTTGTTAGACGGCGACGAACCAGAAATATGTATAAAAAAAGAAATTGAGGAAGAAACTGGATACAGTGTTAAAACGGTTAAGAAAATTTTTCAAGCCTATATGTCCCCAGGCGCAGTGACTGAAATACTGCATTTTTTTATTGCTGAATACACACCGCAAATGAAAATAAGTGAAGGCGGAGGACTCGCGCATGAACAAGAAAACATTGAAGTCTTAGAGCTTAATTTTGAAGCGGCATATCAAATGATCGCAACAGGCGATATCGTTGATGCCAAAACTATTATGCTTCTCCAATACGCAAAACTAAATCAACTTTGTTTATAATAATCGGTTTGCAATAAACACACGTGGCCATAGCGCCCCCTATCAAGCAAAACTATTCTTGTTTAACCTGTTTTTCTACCCTATCTAATTATTATTTTATGAAGCCTTTTATCTTTCTGCTGAGCTTAGCTTTTTTCCAATCCGCAATCGCTACTGAAATTAAATTACTCAATGGAGACACCTTGAACGGTGATGTTATTAAAACAGAAAATGGACAAGTCACCCTTTCTCACCCTATTTTAGGCTTAGTAACTATCCCTTCGTCCAACATTAAACCAGCTGTAGTGAGCGAAGAAAAAATAGTCGATAAAAAAGATAACGGCCTATTAGGTACCGGCTTTTTTAAAGACTGGAAAAGATCCGCTGAACTAGGGATTAATGGCAATGAAGGTAATACACAAGATATGGATATTCATATTGGTGTGAATGGGGATTTTTCAAACACAACAAGACGTTGGTCGGTATCCAGTGTATATAACAATGGTAGCGATGATAATGAAACGACAAAAAGTGATTTTTTTGCTCAATTTACAAGAGATTTTCTTAACCCATCAAACCCCCACTTTTCTTTTATAAAGGGTCGATATGACTGGGATGAGTTCGAAGATTGGGATCACCAAATTGACCTATCGGCCGGTGTAGGTAGCCAATTAATAAAAAAAGACGCTTGGTCACTTATTGGTAGAACAGGCCTAGGTGTGAGTAAAGAGTTTGGTGGTGACAATGATGGCTGGACACCAGAAGCACTTTTGGGGCTTGAAAGTTTTTGGGCTATTAGTAAACATCATTCGGTAGAGTTTAAAAACAGCCTATACCCAAATTTGGATAAATTAGGCGAGTTTAGAAATTTAACAGAACTCAATTGGAAAATTGGCCTAGCAGATATTAATAATTTGAATCTAAAAGTAGGGTTTGTTAATGACTATGACTCATTAGCGAACGGTGAGAGTCAAGAAAATGATTTTCAATATCGTCTTTTATTAGCCTTTGATATCTAAACATACCACCTTACCTATAACGCCAATCAACGTGATATGAATCGCCTGCAACGTATGTATCTAACAAGATCATACAAGCTAAAAATGCTAATCTGTCACACATTATTTCAAACAACTAAAAATTATTTATGAAAATTTGTGGTGTAGAACTCTCTGCTAATGATGCTGTTATTTGTTTCCTTCAATTTGAACAGCAAACGTTTAATTTACCCGATTGTCGAGTCCGTAAAGTAAGTTTGCCAAAGGGGCATTCTACTGATGACTTACGACACTTCCAAAAAACTTTTGCTAAATTGATGGCCGACTATGGCATTAACAAGGTGGCCATTAAAGAGCGTGCTTTAAAAGGCAAATTTGCCGGTGGCCCCATTGGTTTTAAATTAGAAGCAACTATTCAGTTGATTGATACACTTGATGTAATAATGCTATCTCAAAAAGAAATTAAGTTAGCTCTATCTGAAAACCGTTTACCAATAAGTTTTTCTGATACTGGATTAAAAGTGTTTCAAGAAACCGCCTTTACCACCGCTTATGCCGCGCATGTTTTGGCATAAGGTGTAGAATTAAACTTTTCGACTAACTCGTTAAAAAAGGCCATCATTATGCAAGCTAGTCAAATAGGGTTTAACCCTCTATACGCTGAAGATAACCCGATTTTAGAAGACATTAGCCAACTGACCGGCTATGCCTTTTTAGAATTTGGAGCCCCATGGTGCGAGCATTGCAAAGCGGCACAATCTGCCATTGAGCAAACCTTAAAACCGCTTCAATTTGCGCACGTTAAGGTTTATGACGGTAAAGGTTTGGCTTTAGGCCGCGCCTTTAAAGTTAGACGCTGGCCTACGTTAATTTTATTAAAAGATGGTGTGGAATTAGCTCGCGTGGTTCGCCCAACGTCTACTGCGCAGGTGAATGCATTACTCTCATCAATGTCTGCTGGCTAAAGTTTTAATTTAAGCTATATATCTGTACTGCGTTAATCATTCAATTAAAACTGATAGCCAACTTCTTTTACATGATCTGCTCTTTTACCGTACACCTGTGTCCAATTAACGCCCATGTATGGCGCTAGGTGAGCATAAGGCAACAAATAAGCACAGCAGCACCTAATGGACGTGAATACATTGAAACTAACTATTTGCACGAATACGTGCATAAACTTGTGAGCCACCATCTTTTTTCAGCAATAAAACATCATAATCGTCACGTCGATCACCCATTTCCATTCCCGGACTTCCAATCGGCATTCCAGGAACAGCAAGACCTAATGCATTAGCAGGTTTTTCAGCTAAAAAACGTTGTATTACCTGCGCTGGAATATGCCCTTCAAAAACATAACCTTCTTTTGATACCGCCGTATGACAAGACTGGTACTGCGGGGCAACTCCCCATTTTGATTTAAGTTCATTTAAATCTAGCGGGTGATGCGTTGTCGATATAAAACCATGTTGCTTTGCGTGGCTTACCCAACCATCACAACATTGACAGGTGGGACTTTTAAAAACATCTAATTGAACCAAGGACGATAGCTCTTCATTGGCATTATTTTTTTGTGTTTGCTGCTCGGTTTCTAAGCAAGCTGTTAGCCCCAATAAAAATGCTAACGGCAAAAGTAGCCTTACTATATTAAACATATTTTCTTTCCTTGTTCTAACCTGAAGTATTTTTGATGTGTGTGATAACCTTATTGTAAACAAATTGTTAATAGATAGAGATTAAAAGATAAGCAAGCTATATTATCAATTGCTAATAGATTAAGAGTGTGATGAAATTCACCGTCAAATTGTAAAACAGTATACTTTTATGCCTGAAGATTGTAAGGATTGCTCATTAGCAAACACCTGTATACCCAGCGCCTTTGCTGAGCATAATATTCATAAACTCGATAAAATTGTATCGCCCACTAAGCAATACCCTCGGCATCGAAATATATACCATCAAGGTAGCAACTTTCAGGCCTTATATATTGTTAAATCGGGTGCGTTAAAAACCTATATTACTAACTCTAAGGGGGATGAAAATATTACAGGTTTTTACATGCCTGGAGATATCGTGGGTCTTGAAAGTATTTCAAAAAGGCGCTACCTAAACACCGCCAAAACACTCACAGACAGTAGACTTTGCAGGGTAAATTATCAGGAGCTGGCCGAATTAAGAAAATATACACCCGCTTTGTCTGACTGGGCTATCAACCTATTTAGTTTGTCGTTGGCTTCTGGCCAAGACTTTTTTAATTGTCTGTCTCAACACACTGCTGTTGCGAGATTAGCGACTTTTCTATTAACCTTATCCAAACGTACCAGCCGATCTGATCAGTACCAATTAGACTTTCAATTACCGATGTCTCGTCAAGATATTGGAAGCTACTTGGGACTTGCCAACGAAACAACCAGCCGTGCCTTTACTAAACTGGTTGATAAAAACTGTATTCATAAAATGAATAAAGAGATTCACATTGTAGATTTAGAGGCTTTGCAAGAATGTTCTAACCTTACTATGGAGCATTCCAAAAAAAGTTATTAAAAAAACCACCAGCCTATATTAACTAGGCTGGTGGTTGGTAAAGTTGAATTAAACGGGCGGCTTACTAAAAGAAACAGTGAATATTTTTGTCAAGCACAACACGTTGATCTAAGGTAATCACCCTTGATGCTAGTTTCCAGTTACCCTTTTCTTTTCTTAATTTATCCATCCGAATACCGTAATGTGTTGCTTGGTCCCTTTGCATACGACTACGAAATAAAATAAAGGCAGAACGCACATCAATTTCGTCGTCGGCCTCAGACCATTGAGCATCTATATTACTGATAATACGACGATTACGAACCCTAGGGTCCTCAGCCCATACAATGCCTGTCGCCATTCTTGCCACACGCATACTCAACATGCCGTAGTCATCATTATATAAATATGTTGTTTGGGAATTGCCCAATACCTTGTTGTCACGGCGATAGCGCACTTCTTGAGTTGGTAGCTGGTAGCTAATATCTTTACATAGCATATTTCCAAGCCAATCATCAAATCGCTCTTCATCCAAGGCTCTTGCTTCTTGTACTAAAAAACGCTCAACTTCAAAGTGAGTAGATTGATCAACGCTTTGTCCTGCTTGTTGTTTATTGCTCATTTTAGCCCCCTACTTTTTTTTGCTCTAATTGAGCCGTCGTTGACAATTCACTCCAAGGTTTACCTTCCATAAACTCTGCCCATCGACGATACATGCCTCGTTGAGGTGCTTCGTTAACCCATCCTTTACTAACCAAACCGGGTAACTCAGGATCAAGGTATTCATGCCCTTTTCCCATACCAAGATAAAGCGTCCCTTGACGTGTAGAATAGCCACGATTAGTTTGTGTGCATTGCTCCATATTCTCACCATCATCACTTTCAAGAATACCCGCTGTACCAAAGGTCAGCATATTATCGGTATGTATCATTTGTTTAAGCTGATCGGGCATTTCTTTTTCAACTAAGGTCCATGTCAGCACCTCAATACTATGCGGGCCACGTGGTTGCCACATTTTGAAAGTATTTGTGCCGTATAAAAATGAACAATTAGGAAAAATTGCAGCATCCCAGTGCCCACGGTAAAACTTCTCACGGTGCTCACCCATTTTTTCTCTAATCAGTGGCGATCTGTCATCCAACCATTTTTGATAGGCTTCAAAAACAGGGCCGCCATGAAGCGCAGCCGCGCCTTCCCAAATAACACCGAACCCATGACCTTCAGGTACGGTAACTTGCAACCCGGATGTTTCAGCATCATAAACGGCATTACCTTTGGCAATGGCTAATGGGCCACCTGCTATTTCTAACGCGGACGCATGTGCCCAACCGACATGGTAGCCATCCCCAATAAAGTTCTCTGTTGGGTTTTTCCAGTTGCAATCTAGAATAGATTTCATCGGAGGGCCGATTAGCTCACAGCCACCGGGCACGTCCATAAATGAATCCATATACCAAGCCATTCCACCTAAGTAATCTTTTAGTGATGGCGCTTCATCATCAAATGTACCAAAGACAAAGCCTTTATAACTCTCTACCCTTATTTTCTTAAGGTGTAAGGCATCCTTATCAATTTCATTATGATAGGCCTGTTTTTCTAAAGGTACATCAACAAGGTTACCATCCATACCAAACACCCAGCCATGGTATGGGCAGGTAAATGATTTAGCATTACCACCATCTGAAAAACAAACGGCATTACCACGATGTGTACATGAGTTTACAAATGCTTTAATACTGCCGTCTTTCTGGCGTGCAACAACAACAGAGTCCTCACCCATCATTGTCGACTGATAATCACCCTCATCGGGAATGATTGATTCATGTGTTAAAAACAACCAACATCGAGCAAAAATTTCTTCCATCTCTTTTTGGTAAATGTCCTCATCCCAAAATATCGCACGATCTTGAATCGCACCGTCTTGTTGGATTAATTTATTAACTGGCTTCATCTTATCTCCTGTGAAATGATCTAACTTTTATTATCATGTCGAAAAACGTGACTCTATCTGCTACGCCTATTAATTAAACTGACCCTAATCAATTTTTTATTTTGGCTTTCTCGCCAAGCCTTGTTTTAGAGCACTATTTTCTTATTAAATGATCTAGATCAGATTCACCGCTGGTGATTTTTTCTTATACAAGCCATCTCGATTCATCAGTGACATCAATGGTTATTAATATAAAAAAGAGCGCTCTAGGCGCTCTTTTTTAATCAGAATGTTATTAGTTAAATATTAAGCGGCTTGTTGAGCCAATGCTTTTGCTAAATCTTCTGAGGCCACACCATTCGGTTTAATATCAAACGTTTCTACAAGAATATTAAGAAGATTGGGGGTGATAAAACCGGGCAATGTTGGCCCTAGGTGAATGCCTTTTATACCCAATGATAACAAGCTCAGTAAAACCGCAACCGCTTTTTGTTCAAACCATGAAACCATATAAGATAGTGGTAAATCATTAACGCCACAGTCAAACTCTTTAGCCAATGCCAAGGCAATTTGAATAGCCGAGTATGTGTCATTACATTGGCCAACATCTAATAAACGAGGGATACCACCGATATCGCCTAAGTCCTGATCATTGAAACGGTATTTACCACAGCCTAATGTTAAAACAACGGTATCATCGGGTGTTTGCTCAACCAGCTCTGTGTAGTAATTACGACCGGGGGCCGCACCGTCACAACCACCGACTACAAAGAAATGACTAATATCGCCGCTTTTAACCGCTTCAACCACTTTGTCTGCAACACTCAATACGGTATGACGACCAAAGCCAACCATCACTGATTTTTCTTCTTCATCTTCGGTAAAACCTTCGGCTGCTTTAGCCGCTTCAATCGCCAAGGTAAAATCACCATGTTCCAGATGTGGTACCCCAGGCCAACCGACCGGTCCAGCAGTAAAAATTCTATCTTTATAAGAATCTTGTGGCTCAATTAAACAGTTTGATGTCATGATGATGGCACCTGGAAAGGCAGCAAATTCCACATGTTGGTTTTGCCAAGCCGTGCCATAATTACCAATTAAGTGAGGATATGCTTTTAGCTTTGGATAGGCATGAGCAGGCAACATTTCTCCATGAGTGTAAATATTAATACCCGTATCTTTGGTTTGTTCAAGCAAGTCATAAAGGTCTTGCATATCATGCCCACTGACTAAAATGGCTTTCCCTTTAACCGCCGTTGTTCTTGCTGCACCCGCTTCTTGAGCACCAAATTGACCGGTATTAGCCGCATCCAGTAATTCCATTACTTTTAGGTTAATAGCCCCTACTTCTAGACAACCTCCGAGTAGAAGCTCTGCATCAGTTGGTTCGTTCGCTAACAAATCTAACGCTTTTTCAATGCGCTCAAAAACTTCTTCATTTTGGTAACCTAAAACATGCGCATGGTAGCAATATGCCGCTACACCTTTAAGGCCATAAAGCATCATGGCACGTAAACCAACAATATCTTCTCCAACAATGTCTAAGTCTTTATCAATCGCTGCGTGTTCAACCTGCAACAACAAACCTGCTTTAACCGTCGCTGGCTCCCACACTGCTGGCCCTTCTGGCGTTTCAATAGGTACATTTTGTTCTACGGCGGCATGTTCATACGCTTCCCTAAGACGATCTCGTATTTGTTTAGCTTCAGCAATGAGCTCAACAAAACGATCTGCATTAAAGTTAACATTGGTTAAGGTCGTAAATAACCCATATAAAATAAAAACATCTGCTTCATTGTCTGTGTGGCCTAACTCACGAGCCAACTTTGCATATTGCGCAATGCCTTTAACGCTGTAGGTCATTAAATCCTGTAAATCAGCGGTAGTAGCATCTTTACCGCAAACCCCTTGTGCTGTTTGGCAGCCAATACCATTTTTCTTTGAATGTGCTGTTTGTTCGCATTGATAACAAAACATGTTAGTCTCCTTTGTCTTTTACATGTGTGGCGAATTCTAGGTAGCGCTCCTTCCGTTGTAATTGACCTACATCAAGAAACCAAAAATACATGACTTCACTACGCCAACATTTATTATTTGCCAGCTTTAATGAGCAACAATTTAGTCAAATTGAAACGGCGACTAGCGCGCTTTCACTCAACGATGGGAACCATTTATTTCACCAGCAAGACCCAGCCAAGTACTTTTATTATTTACAGGCCGGCGAGATTAAACTGTATCGCCTCTCTACCAATGGTGAGGAAAAAGTCATCGAACTAATTCGTCCAGGACAAACATTTGCTGAAGCAGTAATGTTTATGAACTTTCAACATTATCCAGTGCATGCGCAAGCGATTAGTGACAGCGAACTGATACAAATTAAAATGAGTACGTTTCTTAAACTACTCGATCAGTCACCCGCCACTTGTTTGAAAATACTGGCTAAAATGAGTCAACGCTTACATGGAAGTATTCAGGAGATTGATCAGCTAACCTTACAAAATGCTACCATGCGTGTTGTTCAATTTATGCTCCAAGGCATCACTAACGATGCCCTATCCCCTTATAAAATACAATGGACAGCACCAAAGGCAACCCTAGCGTCACGCCTATCCGTACGGCCTGAAACCTTTTCTAGAATTTTAAAACAATTAACACGCGATGGCCTGATTGAGGTACAAGGCAAAACGATTACTATTCTAAATTTAGAGGCTTTACGTCTGCATATAAACATTTAACCTGCTTATATAGCTTATATAAAAGAGTCTTTTCTTAGCGGCTTTTCATCGTTGCATAAAACTCATCTCTTGCCATATCAACCAAAGCAAACAGGTCAGCATCTTGCCAACCCTCTTTCATTGCCTTATCCATATAGCTCAACAACTCTTCAGCAAGCGGTAGTTTTAAACTGACATCTTCGGCACTTTGCTTAACCGCTTGTAGGTCTTTATGGCCTAGTTTTAAGGTTCCACGTCCTTGGTCAAAACGCTCGTTTTCAGCCATCGGCAGCATAAAGTCAATAACATGCCTCGGCGCAACGCAATCTGCCAATACATCAAGAACCATTTTAGCCTTAAGCCCATGTGCTTCGGCCAAAGCAATGGCTTCTGATATGCCTGTTATGGTAGAAACAAAGGTCAACTGGTGACACAATTTTAGTAATTGCCCATTACCCGACCCACCTAAATAGTGAATTTTATTTGCAAATGAGGAGAGGATCGGCCGCACTCGCTGATAGCTTGGCTCTTCTCCACCGACCATCATGGCCAAGGTACCAGCATCAGCCCAAGGCGTTGAACCACTAACAGGAGCATCTAAAAAAACTTTACCTTTAGCACTGGCCAGTTTTGCTAACTGCCGACACTGCCCGCTGGGCGTTGTGCCTAAATCAACAATAATGCCTCCCTCATCCATGCCATCTAACAAACCACCTTCTTCACAGATCAACTTTTCCATGATATCGGCATGAGACACACTGACAAACACGAGGTTTTTATCGCTGCCTAACGGCACACCTTGTTCAAGTGCTGTTGCTCCTTTCTCAACCATCGCGTTAACAGCTTGAGCGGATAAGTCATGAACCTTAACGCTATGGCCAGCCTGTATAATTCTAGAAACAATAGCTTGCCCCATTGCACCAAGCCCGACAAACCCAATTTTCAATGCCCTCAAATTAACTACCTCTTTATAAATATATTACTGACAAAATGACAGAATCAGCGCGATTATATATGTCTGATTTTGTATTCTTTATGTCTAATTACAAAACGTTTTAGTTTCATAGTTAAAGCTGGCGTTGCGCATTTAAGATAATAGTTAACTGTCTATATTATAAGGACTCATTAGGCCTGTGTTCTTTCAACCTTAAAAAAAGCAACATACATAGATGGGAAAACAAACAGTGTTAGCAAAGTTGCCACCCATAGGCCATTCATCATCGTAATCGCCATTGGTCCCCAAAAATAGTCGCTTACAAGAGGTATCATTGCAAGAATAGCTGCTAATGCCGTTAATATAATAGGCCGAGCACGGCGTACAGTCGATTCCAAAACAGCATCCCAAGCTGAATAACCCGCAGCCAAATCTTGATCAATTTGATCCATTAATATAATCGTATTTCGAATAATAATCCCAACCAAGGCGAGCATCCCTAGACGAGCAACTAGGCCAAATGATAAATCTAACAGCAATAATATTGAGACGACACCAATCAAGCCTAATGGCACAGTCATCAGCACTAAAGCCATTTTTTTCATGCTATTTAGCTGGAGCATTAATAAGGTTAAAATAGCCACCAGCATAAACGGTAATGTCTGGGCCAGCATCCCATCAACCTCCTGAGAAATATCTACTTCACCAAATACTTCAATGTGATAACCACTGGGCAAGGTTTCACGAAGTTTATCCACCTTCGGTTGCAGCTCTTTCACCACATCAAAATTTAGCACGTCCTTTTCTAACAAAGATTGAACAATCACAGAGCGATAACCGCTATAGCGCCAGATAACACCATCTTCCAGTGTTAGGTTAATCTCTGCTAGCTCTGACAGTGCTACTGTAGTGCCATTACCTATTGGAACCTGTAAATATTTAATCTTATCTAAGTTGTACCGATTGCCTGACTGGTTACGAAGTACAACATCAATATGGTCATTGCCCTCTCGATACTGGGTAACAGGTAAGCCATCTAACATGGCACGAAGTGTTTTACTTAATTTAGCTGGGGTGGTTCCACTAGCAGCAACAAGGGAAAGGTCTAGCTTAATATCCACTGACATCGTTTTTTCTCGACGATTATCATGCACATCACGTGTTGCTGGATGGTCATTCACAATCTCTTTTAATTGTTCGGCAATGGTGTCTAACTGATCGGGTTGATTACCTGTAATTAAGTACTGCAAGGGGTAGCTAAAGGGTAAACCATACATAAGGCTGTATACCCGAGTACGTAAATTAGGTTGATGCGTAGCAAAATAATCACTTAATAGTTTCTTTATCTCTTCACGTGCATTTAGGTTTTTGGCAATAACAACAATTTTGCTGTAATTAGCATTAGGTTGTTCTACAAACATATCATTCTGTACGCGCAAAGAGTCTCCCCCTACATAAGTAATATAGCTTTTAACTCCCGTTTGCTGATCGAGCAAGTTTTCAACTTTTTTAATTTGGCTTTCCATGTATTTATAATTCGTACCTTCTGGATACCATACATCTACTAATGCTTCAGGTCGGTCATTTCCTGGAAAAAACTCCATTTTAACGCTCTGCATACCAACAATTGTAAGAACGAATAATGAAGTGGTAAAACCCAGTACCGTTTTTTTATGTGTCATGCACCAGACAATCAGAGCCCGAAATTTATTGTAATAAGCAGTTTGATACATCCCGTCATTATCTGCATTGCTTTTTTTGCTTTGCTGTCCTTGTTTGTGCTCCGCTTTTAATAACTTAAACGATAAATATGGCGTTAACAAAACGGCTACTAACCATGAGGTTACCAACGAAGCAGTAATCACCACAAAAAGACTTCCTAATATCTCTCTGGGTGAGGCATTAACAATAAAAACAGGTAGAAAACCGACCGACGCAATTAATGTCCCACTTAGCATAGGCATGGCTGTTGATGTATACGTGAAAGTAGCTGCTTTTAATCGGTCCCAGCCTTGCTCAAGTTTTACGTGCACTAATTCGACAACAATCATCGCATCATCCACCAGCAAACCCAGTGAAATAACTAACGCACCTAAAGAGACTCTTGTTAATGGAATATCCCATACGTACATCAAAACAAAAACAACCCCTAATACAACAGGAATAGCTAACGCTACAATAAATCCTGTACGAAAACCGAGTGAAAAATAGCAAACAATCAAAACTATTATAATTGCCAGCACCAGCTTGAGAACAAACCGGTTAATTTGCTCCTGAACTGATTGGGGTTGATCAGCTACCAATGAGACATTTATTCCTACCGGTAATTGCTCAGAAAACTTCGTCATGGTTTGCTTAACGTCATCAGATAAGCTTAATAATTGATACCCTTCACGCATCGTTATGCCTAAGCCGATAGAGGGCATCCCATTAACCCGCATTCTAAAAATGGGGGGATCATCGTAACCTCGATGAATGTTAGCAATGTCTTCTAAGTAAATAACGCTGCCATCTGTTAAGCCAATAGGCATTTTTTTAACGTCATCAAGGGAGCTAAAACGATCATTTAGACGAAGTCGATAATAAGATTGCCTTCCTTCGATACGTCCTCTGTTTTGAACCGCATTATGTTCGTTTAATAAAATACCTATTTGCAGTGGATCTAAACCGAGTGCAGACATACGCTTATCGTCCAGCTCTACAAATATTTTTTCATTTTGAACACTATATAGAATAGCCTTTTCTACCGATTCAATACGCACTAATGCATTACGTGCTTTCTCGGCATAATCTTTAATATCTGCAAACGAATAGTCTTCACTATTAAAGCTATACACCATTGAAAAAATATCACCAAACTCATCATTAAAGAATGGACCTTGTACGCCTTCGGGTAAGCGGTGAGTGATATCACTGATTTTTTTTCGTATATCATACGCGCGATCCTTCATCTCAGTCGCCGCGTTCGGCATAAAGTCGTCGATATTTACAACCAACCATGCCTCACCTGGTTTACTAAATGAGCTTACATTTTTAAGCCAAGGCACTTCAAGTAATTTAGTTTCAATTGGGTCGGTTACGAACTGAGACATTTCCTCTGCTGACGACCCTGGCCATTTAACACTAACAACAACAGTTTTTATTGCAAAAGCAGGCAAATCACGTTGCCCTAGTTTGAAAAAAGCAAACGTTCCGGTTATTAACGTAATAATCATCAGGTAAATAAGAAACTGAGAGTGTTCTATCCCCCATCGTGCAAGGTTCATTGGCTCTTTATCACTCATTGGCTAAAACTCTAACCGTACTACCATCTTCAATTTTATTAGCGCCAGCAATGACCACCCATTGACCGTTCTTTAAGCCATTAACGATGCTCACATGGTCTGCAAGCGGCTCACCCAATATGACCTCTTGAGCATGCACTTGCTTTGTTGTTGCATCAACGATCATGACGACCTTTTGGCCATCTTTCATAACAATAGCGGACGTTGGCAATAGCCCCATACGCTTCTCTTTTATCGCAAATAAAGCATGCCCAGTCATGCCCAGTTTTACCCCATTCGGTTGTTCCTTAAAGCTCAGCTTTACTTTATAAGAAGGGGAGTTAAAATTTGAAATAGGGCTAATTTCACGTACTGATGCAGCATACTTTTTATCATCATATGCCCAAAGTGTAACGCTCACTGACTGACCAATTGATAGTTGATTAACTTCTTTCTCTGCCACTGCCGTAACAAACTCCCAATCACCTTGCCAAGCTAACATTGCAATAGCTGCCCCGGGTGCAACAACATCACCGACTTCTGAGCTTAATGAAACGACAACACCATCTGCCGGTGCTAGTACTTGAGTGTAACCATGTTGATTCTTACGTTGGGCATATTCCGCTTTTATCACTTTTAATTCAGCATAGGCGGCTCTTTCAATATTAATGGCTTTATCAAGTTCAGATTGCCCAATAAACTTTTTTTGACGTAATTCTTTAGCTCGAGCCAAATCACGCTGAGCTCTTTGCAAATCAGCTTCTGCTGCTTTTTTCTTATTTAAATAACTTTCATTGCTCAGCACATAATCTTTAGCATCTAGTACTGCGATTGGATCACCTTTTTGCACCTCATCACCAACGTCAACTAGGCGCTCAATCAAACGACCTTCTACCTGAAATGACAATTGAGTCTGATACCGAGCTTGAACACGGCCAGGGTAATCCATGATACGAGTGGCTGGTTGATATGAAAAAGTAGTCACATCAACAAGCCTATTTAGTGGTTGATTATTCGTTACATCACCACAAGCACTAAGAATAATGGATAAAGTAGCCACCAGAACAACAGGTAAAGTATGCATAAATTTTTATTATTATAAAATTTGGGGGCTGCTGGACAGCCCCTCTCGATTTTAATACCTAGAAAAGGTATCAAATATAATTTAGCTGAACTGAACGTTATTTACATCCAGTCTATTATTTTTTAAAAAGCTTATATACCTAATGTTAAAAGAAACTTAGAAACAGGTGGCGCTGCTAGTAGAGCACCCAGCTTGTCTAAATCGCCTCGTTCTGCACGCCAAGCAATGTAACTTTCATGGTCTACACGTGTATCCCACTTTTCGAGTAATACGATATTTAATGGGTCATCATCATTGCATGTCACTACAATACTCTGGCAACCTTTATAACTACGTGTATCGGGTAAAATTGCTTCCAGTGTATTTAAAAGTGCTTCACGGTTTTCTTCACTTACTTGTAACTCTAAGGTAACGTCTATAGCCATTTTTTTCTCCTATTTTAATTTTCATTATTTGTTTGGTATCAAGAGTCAGTTTGATTTGACACCAAAAATACTAACAGAAAAGTGATCCATGAATCAGGGTTCGAACCTACTCCTAATTACAATCTATCTAATAGACCACTTAGTTGTTCATAGTCACTAAACCATGTATATCTGAAAAGTTAATAATTTTTTAATAAATGCCAGATTAACAGCCTATAGTGCTGCGCTTTTTTGTTTCAAAAAAACATCATTGCTAAATAATACTACTTTTACCTGCCTCATCAACCTAATTTTAAGTTTTTACTGATAAAATCACTGAATAACTGAATTTTCAATTGCCTGTATTGCCTTTCCTGATACACCAAGTATACACCGGCTAAGCCTAAATCATACCCTGGTAATAGCTCAACTAACCGTCCCTCTTTGAGTTCTTCAGCAACCATAAAGTGGGTCAACACCGAGATGCCTGCGCCTGCTAATAATAAGTTTTTAACAGCTTGCGCATTATTTGTCTTTATATTGCCTTTAACTGTCACCTTCTCAGTTTGTTTCTTATGTTTAAACACCCACTCCGTTGGGTTTGATAATAATGTACAAATAACCCATTGATGGTTTTCTAATTCTTTAGGTGTCGAAACAGGGCTATATTTCTTTATATAAGATGGACTCGCCAATAATACCATTCTTGAATCTGTGATCTTTTTAGCAACCAAATTCGAATCCTTAAGCCACCCAACTCGAATACTGACATCAATCGCTTCTTCAAGCATATCAACCACTTGGTCTTGCAACATAAAGTCAATTTTAATGTGTGGATATAAACGCATAAATTCTACGATTAACGGTGCAATATAAGTATTGCCAATGCTGTTAGTAGCCGCCACCTTTAAGGAACCCTTAGGTTGATTCTGAAGAACACTGATTTCATTTTCCATGAATTGTGTTTCGTCAATTATTCGTTGGCAACTTTGAAAGTAGATTTTTCCAACTTCAGTTAAGTTAAGCTGCCGAGTTGTTCGATTTAACAACCTTGCACCTACTTGTTTTTCCAATAGGTTAATGTGCCGACTAACCGCTGATTTCGCCATTTTAAGTTCTTTAGCTGCTTCAGTAAAACTGCCTAAATCAGCGACACGATGAAAAATTATCATTCGATTAAGGTTTTGCATGAGTTATTGTTCTATAAAAGAGAACAGTTTATTTCATTATTGGCATATTGTTAAACTTTATAGAAATTAATATTATGTCAACAACAGTAACCCTCCCGCCTTTTTTTTAAATAATCATGCCACGTAATTTAAAACCCTTAATCTGGGTTGCTCTCCTTCTTTCGATTCAGTCTGCGCACGCAATCAATGGGTATTTTGCCATTGCTTACGGCGCCAAAATGACGGGCATGGCTGGTGCAGCGATTGCCTTTCCTGAAGACACTTTAACAGGTGCTGTGAACCCTGCCGGTATGTCTCAAGTAGAGGGGTTAGATATTGGCGCTCGTTTTCTCTATTTACCTCGTGATGCAGAATTTGACTGCCGAGGTATCGGTGCTTGTGATGAGCTGGTTCGCGATGACAGCCAACGCGATTACTGGATCGTTCCGAACTTTGGTTGGAATAAACGATTAAATGACAAAAGCACACTAGGAGTAACTGTCTTCGGTAATGGCGGCATTAACACGGCTTATAGAAAGCGTCTATTTACTGAAACAGCTGAACGCGTTTTTGGAGCACCAAGCATAACGACAAACGGCCATTTAGGTGTGGATTTTGCGCAGCTCATTATCGCCACCACCTACACTTATGAAGTCTCTCCAGATAACTATATTGGAGTGTCTCCTTTATTTGGTATTCAGAAATTTAGTGCGCAAGGTTTAGATTTCTTCCAAGGCATATCGTCAGACACAGGCAGCCTAACAGACAGAGGGGACGAAGTATCCTATGGATTGGGCATTAAATTGGGATGGTTCTATAAACCTAACGATACTTACCAATTTGGCGCCTACTATGCACCTAAAATGCAAATGACCAAAATGAAAAAGTATTCTGGCCTACTTGCTAACAATGGTGAGTTTGATATTCCTTCCAATTATGGGGTGGGTTTGGCTATCAATTTTTCAAAGCAACTATCTATTGCTTTAGATGTGACACGCATTAACTACAAAGACATTGAGGCTTTATCTAATCCAGTCCCTACAGCTTCAGAACTAAACCCTATGGCCGGCTTCTCCGAAGACAGGTTACTTGGTGCAAAAAACAGCGTTGGTTTTGGTTGGAAAAGTATTACCGCTTATTCATTAGGTGTTCGCTACATTTTTGACGACAAAATAACCCTTCGAGCTGGTGCAAACGTGGGTGAAGAACAAATTCCTAGACAATCAGGGCTACTAAACCCTATTACGCCAGCTATGCCGGCTAAACACTTAACTGCTGGGTTTAGCTACAAAAACAGTAAGCATTCAGAGTGGTCATTTGCTGTTATGCACGCTTTTCGTAATGAATTAACCGCCCAAAACACAGCCTTTTTAGGGGCAGATGTTAAGTTTGGCATTGCTGAGACGACCTTAGATATTAATTACAGCTATAGCTACTAATTAAGCTATTAAAAAATGACACGTTTTATTACACCTATAAAAACTGCTCCCTATATTAATCATGCTGGGTATGACAAACACCGTGCTAATAAAGCCATTGGAAATCATCATGTGGATCCCATTTCGTTTGGCGTGCCATTTATCGCCACCCCCAATCTTATTCAACGTTTTGAGTTAAATATCGAGCTGAACCAGCCCGACCCATCATGCTTTTATGTTGGCTACTCAACAAGTTATACCGATTACCCAAGCCTAACCTGACTGTTTTTTTGTAAAACCAAAAGTTCCTATGCTAAAAATAAAAATAATATTACTATCTGTGTTTACACTAATCAGCCTACCTTCTTTTGCTGACTCCTCACAAGCCTATGCTAATGCCGTGTTGGATGCACTTCAGCAAAAAGGTTTGCTAAGCCAAGATGAAGTGGCAAACATAAAGCAACAAGCCAACCAGGCACAATTAAAAGCCAATATAGCTACAAAAAACACTGTTAAATCTCTCCCCAACCAACTTGTTGCTGCTACAAAAGGAAGCCTTAACAAGGCCAGCCCAACGATTAATCTTTGGGGTAAATTACAGCCCCGCTATACTTTTGTACCATCAAAAAATGGCCTACAAGGAACAAATAGCTTTACCTTAAGACGTGCACGGCTTGGTTTAAGTGGATTTTTGGCAGACAACGTTGCCTACCGTTTTCAATATGATGCTGCGAATGAAGTCCAAGGACTCTCGAATGCACAAAAACTACTGGATGCATGGGTTAGTTTTAAGCATTTTGACGACTCCCTTGGCAGCATTACCTTTGGACAGCAATTTGCCCCTGGTTATACAAGACGGCCTCATACTTCCGCCAGCGTTGAGCGTAAGTTTAGTGAATATTTATCACCTGGCGACACAGGTCGAGTTCGTGGAATTTCCATTAGAAAAGGTGATATGGGCCTACCTGAAAGCAACTCAAAAGGTTTTTTTGGTAATCGCTTACATTATGGAGTGGGATTATTTAACAGCCCTGACTTATCACTCAATAACGACAATAACGATTTAATGTTCTCAACAGCCATTTCTTTGAGACCCACTGGTATATCACCTAGCGATGATGAATATCAATTTAAAGATAGGCCCCTCGCATACAGTCTTGGTATTGCCTACAGCTCCTCTTTAGACTCTGCCACGCTAGATACCAAATTTCAACCCAGTGGGGTTGAGTTAGACAATCAATGGCTTGGAGCACATATCGACGTTCAGGCACACCATTGGTGGTTATGGGCATCTTGGGCGCAATTTAAATCTGATGCTCAAGATGGTTTAGCTTTAAATGCACAAGGCGAGAACACAAACAGCTTAAGCTCAGATGCCTTTACTTTAGGTCTTAGTCGCGCTTATTTACTGAATTCTGAGCACATGGGGTGGGCATGGGCTTTACAGTACCAACATGTGAATAATGAACACCCCTCAAGGACAAGGTTCTTTAGACCATTAACCGGTCAATCATCTGATGAATTAGCACGTGGCATGAATCAAGGCAGCGTCTACCAAACTATGTTCACTTGGCAGTTTGATGAAAATGTTAGGCTTATTAATGAGCTCTCATACTATCAACCAAGTGATGACGGCTTTAGCTACCCTGCTTTTATTAGCCAGCTTCAAGTTGCTTTTTAAAAAAACTTCAAAACTTAATACCTAAAACGTCTAAATGCCTCTTAAATCGCTGACCCTATTTATCGTTATTTTATCGTGCAACAACTTATATGCCGCTCCCCCTTTCATGAACTTTGAAGGCGTTGGTGGTGGAGGTATTGTACCGGGCGCCTACAGAGTTAACCCTCCAAAAAATGGCGATACCTTTGGTAAACCGGCTATTTCAAATTGGGATCTTATTGGTATCAATGAAAACAATGACAACCTTTATAGCAATGCAATTACAATCTCATTCCTTGATCGCTATGAAATGGGTTACGCATTAGAACAGGTTGATTTTAGACGAATTCGATCCAGTATTTTAAACGCGACCACGCTGGATGTTAAACCGGCACCATTTATATGCACAACCTACATTACAAAACTGTTTTAGCCCATGAAACAGCTAAACGACCCGCCTTTGCTATTACTGCTGAGCTAAAGTATAACGAAACAATTGATGAACAAAATAAAAACATATGCCATGCTTTAGACGCACTTGGTTTAGATGATAACCTTGGCATAGATATCAATTTCTCAGTATCCAACACAAAACCAGTTTATTAGGTTACCCTGTTGTCTTTAATGGAAATATTCGCCTCACTAAAGGACATTATCTTGGGCTTTTAGGTTTCTCTAAAAGCTACACAGCTAATGCTGAGGTATCCATTGCCATTATTCCAACGCAGACTTTCGGATATGGTTTTGAATTTCGACAACAAAATGATTCACTCAAACCCGTAACAGCCGATTTAGACATGAAAGAGGATGCGTTTTGGGATATATTCATTTCCTGGATGCCCAATAAGAAACTATCATTTGCAGCCGCTTATACTCGTTTTGGTAATATCGTTAATAAGGATGTTGATTTTTTTGTATTCAATGCAAAATACGACTTTTAAATTAACTCATGTCAATTAAATAATCGGTACTTATATATTAAGCCACCGGCAAACTTTTTCACCTACTCCAAATAGGTTTATCACGCCTTGAGCCACCTACCTTAGACTTCCTAATAGGGTACCCCATAAAACCAAGATACTGGCCGACATAGCAGTGTCTTGAAAATAGAAGAGCATCTAGGCTATTTACAGCCGGTAAGCTGCCCTATATTACAGGTTTAAAGTGCAGCTGATAACATTACCTATTGACCCTGTCTTGAATTACCAAAAGACCTACCTCAAATGGACTGGCTATAAACGTTAGACGCAATGTTGGGCACGATAATCAGCTCACCGCTAAAGAAAATTTAATAAATGCTGTGATAGTGACTTTAGTAAACGCCAACTAAAAAACATTAAAACCATCTGCTAGCTAAACACTCTCTCTTAAGAAAAGTAGCATCCATTGTCCAGCAGCAGTTATTCAGATCATGATGATCCAACGATACCCAAACGTTCCCGCTTATAGCTACCGTCTTGCACATGCTCGCACCATAGCTGGTTCTCAAGATACCATTTAACTGTTTTACGAAGCCCACTTTGAAAAGTTTCTTGAGGGGACCAACCTAATTCTCTTTCAATTTTACTGGCATCAATAGCATATCGAACGTCATGGCCTGCTCGATCAGTTACAAAAGTAATAAGGTCTTGATAGCTTGCAACGCCCATCGGTTTATTCAGTGCTAGCTCTTCCAATAGCACACAAATTGATCGCACCACTTCTATATTCTGCATCTCATTATGCCCACCAATATTGTATGTTTCATTTAATACGCCTTGGGTGGCAACCAGTACTAACGCACGGGCATGATCTTCAACATACAACCAATCTCGAATCTGTTTTCCTTCCCCATACACGGGTAAAGGCTTACCGGCTAACGCATTCAATATAACCAATGGAATCAGTTTTTCAGGAAAATGATAAGGGCCGTAATTATTTGAGCAATTAGTAATCAGCGCTGGAAAATCAAAGGTACGCTGCCATGCTCTCACTAAATGATCAGAACTCGCTTTACTGGCTGAATAAGGCGAACTAGGGGCATAAGGCGTTTGCTCGGTGAACAAGTCATCAGTCCCTTCTAAGTCACCGTATACTTCATCTGTTGAGATATGATGAAAACGAAAACCCGCCTTTTTAGCACCTTCTAATGACGACCAGTAATGCCTCGCTTGTTCTAATAAATTATATGTACCTACAATATTCGTTTGAATAAACTCACCGGGCCCATCAATGGAGCGATCAACATGCGACTCCGCCGCAAGGTGCATCACAATATCTGGCTGATGTTGATTCAATACACGTTTTATTTCAACTGCATCACAAATATCAACGTGCTCAAAGCTGTACCGATCACTCTCGCTCACCGATTTAAGTGACTCTAAATTCCCTGCATAGGTTAGTTTATCGAGATTAATAACATTAAACTCGGTGTCGTTAATTAAATGTCGAATAACAGCCGAACCTATGAACCCCGCACCGCCTGTTACTAATATCGTTTTCATCAATGGTTATCCTCTAAAACCTTTAAGCAACGCTGTAATGCCTCTTTCCAATAAGGAATTTGAATGCCGTATGCTTGTTTAATTTTTGCTTTATTTAATACGCTGTAATGGGGGCGTTTTGCTGGCGTTGGGTAGTCTTTTGTTTCAATCGGTAAAACTCGGCAGCTTACACCACTTAACTCAAAAATCGTTATCGCAAAATCATACCAACTACAAACCCCTTCGTTACTATAATGATACAACTCTGTTTTAAAGGTATTGTTATTAAAGCCATCGCTTTGAGTTATTTGTATAATAGCTTGCGCTAAATCTGCAGCATAAGTTGGCGTGCCCACTTGGTCATAAATTACATTTAATTCATCACGTTGAGATGCCAACTTGAGCATTGTTTTAACAAAGTTATTACCAAATGCTGAATACACCCAACTGGTACGAATAATAAGCGCATTATTCGGCATCAGTGATTCGATCGCCTGCTCACCGCGTAATTTACTAAAACCATACTCTCCTTGAGGAGCCACCTTATCGCTTTCAATATAAGGTTTAAAGTTTTCGCCAGCAAACACATAATCGGTTGAAATATGAATCAGCCTTGCGTGCCGACTTGCTACCATCTTAGCCAACTTGTTAACCGCCATGTGGTTAATTTGATCAGCCAATTCAGGTTCTGCCTCCGCTTGGTCGACAGCTGTATACGCCGCACAATTTATAATTAAGTCAAACTCTTTTCCTGCAAAAAAAGCATCAATACTCGCGCAGTCATTAAGATTTAATTCCTCACGGTTTGGAAATAAATACAAATAGCCTGAATCACTTCCAACTAAACCACGTATTGACTGCCCCAGCTGGCCACTGCCACCAGTCACTATTATTGTTTTAGTCATAGTAATTTATTGAGTAATTAAAACACTCAGGTAACTGAGTAAACAAAGGTTGTTTAGTGTCTTTATCCGATAGCATCAACTGCTCGCTAGATAAGCGCCAATCAATGTTTAACTGTGGATCATCAAATGCTAAACCACGGTCACAATCAGGTGAATAGTAATTATCAACTTTATAAGCAAAGGTTGCTGTATCGCTGAGCACCACAAAACCATGCGCAAAACCTCTAGGAACAAACATTTGTCGTTTATTTTCCCCAGACAGCTCAACGGCAACATGTTGCCCAAAGGTAGGGCTGCCCACGCGAATATCAACCGCCACATCCAACACGCTACCGTCTATCACTCTTACTAATTTACTTTGTGCATGGGGTGCTAATTGAAAGTGCAAACCCCTTAATACCCCTTTTGAAGATTTTGATTCATTATCTTGCACAAAATTAACAGTGTAACCAACCGCCTCTTCAAACAAGTCCTGCCGAAACGTTTCCATGAAATAACCCCGCTCATCTCCATGTAAACGTGGTTCTACAACAATCACATCGGGGATAAATTGTTTAATAAACTCCATCAGTCTTCCGCTTCTTCTGCACAGCGAAGTAAGTACTGACCGTACTGATTTTTAGCCAATGGCTGGGCCAAAGCCACCAGCTGCTCTTTGTTAATATAGCCTTGTTCAAATGCAATTTCCTCAAGACACGCCACCTTCAAGCCTTGACGTTTTTCTATAATCTCAATGAATTGCGCAGCCTCCAGCAAGCTTTCATGAGTACCGGTATCTAACCAAGCGTAACCTCGCCCCATTAACTCAACTTTAAGGCGTTCTTCTTCCAAATAAAGCTGGTTAACCGATGTAATTTCCAATTCACCGCGATGTGAAGGCACAACTGATTTGGCTTTTTGAATCACATCATTTGGGTAAAAATACAAACCGGTCACCGCATAATTACTTTTAGGCTGCTCAGGCTTCTCGGCCAAACTGATCACAGTGCCTTCAGCATCAAATTCTGCCACCCCATAACGCTCTGGGTCTGCAACCCGATAACCAAACACCGTCGCACAGTTTTGCGCTTTAACATTTTCAACGGCGTTAGCGAGCATACGCGTTAAATCGTGACCATGATAAATATTATCACCCAGTACTAAGCACACATCATCGTCAGCAATAAAGTCCTCACCTAAGATAAACGCTTGCGCCAAACCATCGGGTGAAGGTTGAACAACATAATCAAAACGAACACCCAATTCAGCACCATCACCTAATAAGCGCTGAAAGCTGGCTTGATCTTCCGGTGTGGTGATAATTAGAATCTCTGTAATACCTGCTAGCATCAAGACAGATATTGGATAATAAATCATCGGTTTATCATAAAGTGGTACAAGTTGCTTAGAAACACCACGCGTAATTGGGTATAACCGTGTTCCACTACCACCTGCCAATACAATTCCCTTCACCACATACTCCTTATCATTAATGTCTCATGCTATTTTATATTAGCTTCCATTAATACTGAAACTTTTCACCCTAATTTCAATTTTTTTATAACGACGCCATGTCTTATCTAAAACCAATGAACACGTTATACTAAATCTTTTGTTAAAGGATGAATAAATGATTTTAGTCACTGGCGGAGCAGGATATATTGCATCACATACCTGCATAGAATTATTACAAGCTGGCTACAAGGTACTAGCCATTGATAATTTATCAAATGCCAGTGA
This sequence comes from Cycloclasticus sp., assembly GCF_019090545.1. Lineage (NCBI taxonomy): Bacteria > Pseudomonadati > Pseudomonadota > Gammaproteobacteria > Thiotrichales > Piscirickettsiaceae > Cycloclasticus > Cycloclasticus sp. Next base: position 58,522 of record NZ_JAHRVT010000039.1, read on the forward strand.
AGAGTCATTAAACCGCGTACAACAAATAACGGGGAAAGCACTCCGCTTTATTAAAGGTGATGTCCGTGATGCCGCACTAATGAAGGGCATATTTGAACAGCACCCTATTGACGCTGTTATCCATTTTGCGGGCCTTAAAGCCGTTGGCGAGTCTTGTGTGATGCCACTTGAATATTACGATAACAACCTTAATAGCACCTTAGTATTAGCCCAAGCCATGCAAGCGGCGCAGTGTAAAAATTTGGTATTTAGTTCATCGGCGACCGTTTATGGCGACCCAAGCAAGCTGCCGCTGACTGAAGATATGTCCTTATCGGCCACCAACCCTTATGGGCGCTCAAAACTTATTATTGAACAAATGCTCGGCGATTTGCCCGCTGCTGATGCCATTAATAAAACAGCCCCCTGGTCCATAGCTTTACTGCGCTATTTCAACCCTGTTGGTGCACACCCGTCGGGTATGATCGGCGAGGACCCGAATGACACGCCTAATAATCTCATGCCTTTTATTACCCAAACCGCTATTGGCAGGCGGCAGCGGCTCGCCATTTTTGGCAACGATTACAACACTCATGATGGCACGGGTGTAAGAGACTACATTCATGTGGTTGACCTTGCCAAAGGGCACCTTAAAGCGGTAGAAAAATTATTATCTAGTGAAGGCATTAAGGGCGTTCAAGCCTATAACCTTGGTACTGGCAACGGTATTAGCGTATTAGATATGGTTAAAGCTTTTAGCAAGGTTAATCATGTAGACGTACCGTATGAAATCGTCCCTCGTCGCACCGGTGATGTAGCCGCCTGCTACGCTGATGTTAGCCGCGCCAAAAAAGAGCTTAATTGGCAAGCAACACAGCAATTAGAGGATATGGTTAAAGATAGCTGGCACTGGCAAAGCTTAAACCCAAAGGGTTATAAAAGCTAAGTCGATTCGTTAATTTAACCCTTATTCGTTGGGATTCCTGCGTCAGCGCCAACCTACTCTATGGGGAGTATTAAGGGAATTTTGTAGGTTGGGCTGATTTTTTCAAGCCCAACAACCCAAACCCTACTTAACTAGCAATAATAACCTCTGCGTCAAATTGCTGTTCAAATTTATATTTTAGAGCTTTTTTCGCACTATCATCGCCATGTATAAGCCTGATGATCTGTGGCTTATGCCGCATACGCTTAACAAAATTAATCAAATCTTTCTGATCTGCATGTGCACTATACCCACCTAGTGTATACACCCCCGCCCTAATATCAGTACGTACGCCGTCGTCAAAAACAACATAACCACCATCCGGCCCATATTGTTGAATATCACGCCCAGGCGTACCCACAGCCTGATAACCAACAAACACGACATCTGTCCGTGTATCTCCCAACAACGCTTGTAAATAATTTTGCATTCGCCCACCGGCGCACATACCACTGGCAGCAATTACAATTGATGGGTGCCCAGTTTGTTTTAAACGTGCCAGTAAGGCTTCATGTTCAGCATGTGAATTGACGGTTAATAATTGCTCAAACGATAAGGGGTGACGCCCCGCTGATAATTTTCGTTGCGCTTCTTTATCCCACAAGTCCTTTAACTGCCGGTAGTGATTGGTAAAACTAGCTGCCAGTGGTGAATCCACAATAACATCCACCTTTTTCCAATCGCCACCTTGAGTATGAATAATATGTTCAATTTCATACAATAGCTCTTGAGTACGGCCAATAGAAAACGCTGGAATAAGCACCGTGCCACCGTTTGCCAAACACCGTTCAATGGTTTGCTGTAACATTATTCGACGTTTCTTACGGCTTTCATGACAACGATCACCATAGGTGCTTTCAATCACCAATTCGTCACAACGATAAGGAGACTTAGGCGCTGCTAATAACGGTGAATACGGCGCCCCTAAATCACCCGAAAACACCACACGTTTAGAGGCTTTCTTACCAGTCTTTTGTTGTTGAGACACATCAAATTCAATATATGCAGACCCTATAATATGCCCTGCAACTTTGAACTTAGCCTTTAAATTATCTGCTAAGCTAAACCAATGATCATAATCAATACCTTTCAACTGCTTAGTTAAGCGCGCCATTACCGATCTTATTATTGAAGCATTACGCGTTACACCAACTTTCAAGGCATCTTCAATCACCAAGGGTAACAATAAGGCCGTGGCCTTTGTTGCATAAATAGGCCCGTTAAACCCTGCTGCTAATAAATAAGGAAGCCGCCCAACATGATCAATATGACAGTGCGTTAGTAACACTGCTCGAACATCATCGATAGGAAAGTTAACTTGTTTCTTAGTCAGCACATCCTGTCCTGCTTCAATGCCTTGAAATAAACCACAATCAATTAGCACAGAAAAAGCATCATCTGCGCCATTTGCATTAACTGATAAACGATGGCAAGAGCCAGTAACCCCAGTCACCGCTCCATGGTGAGAAATTTTGTACATCATGTACTCCTAATAAAACCTAATGTATTTATTTTAAAACCTTTTTGATGGCATGGAATCAACTTTTATGAGTTCAACTCAGGAAAGGATTTTAAGCTAACTAAATTACAGCAAGTAAGCCCCAACACACTACTAATCTTAATCTTCACATTATAGCGCCATAATACCACCTCTTATTATTGACAAAATAATCCACATCTAGTACCAAAGTACAATAGAGTAGTTTTAAAAGTGTGATAGAATTCACGCGAATGTACCAAATGGATTTTAAAATTATGAAAATATTACAGCCTTTAAGTATTATCCTTATGCTTGCGTTCGCAGTTCCAGTTACCCAAGCAGCCACATGTGCAACAACTGACGTAACCGTGGAAGGTATCAACGCATTTGCGTGCAAAACTCACCCAGGTGAAAATGATACTGGTTATGCTAAAGATATAAATGGTGACTTTAACTTGGATACATCCATTATTTGGGATGGCATAGTTAAGTCAGACGACCCTGGATCAACTCTAATGTTTGATGAAGCTAACAAAACTTGGGCTATAACGGATGCCATTAGCGCACCTTTTGTCGTTGTTATCAAAGCGTCTAATGACTTTGCTTCTTATTTGTTTACCCTCCCTGAGGTAGCAAAGACAGGAACATTTTCACTTATTTTTTCCCACGTAACGGGAAATGGTCAAACAAAATTTCATGGCCTATCTCATATATCTATTTATACAACAAGCAATGGGGCCGGAAACCCAGTTCCCCTACCTGCGGCTCTGTGGCTATTTGCCCCTGCACTTTTAGGCTTTCTGGGTTTTCGTAGAAAAAACAAGGTATAAGCAAATTTAATTATTAAAAAAAGGGGCATATTGCCCCTTTTTTAATGCCTAATATTTTTATTTTTAAGCATCTAACCCCACCCTAAAAGTAAATTTTAGTCTTACATACCCTGTGATAAAAAGCAGTCCTGTCGTTTGAGCAGCAGCGTCTATCACTCAACAATAGAGCAATCACAACACTTCGTTCATGCCTATGCTTTATTGCCGCTTACTGCGTCCTCTGCAAGCGACTTTACATCATTACAAACATGCTCTGTAAAATATACTTGCATTGCTTGAACTAAGTTCTATAAAACTCAACACGCTAGGGTATAAAAAGCTGGGCATAAAAAAAACCGCAGCCAATTTCTCGACTGCGGTTCAACATCTTGTTTGAATGGTTTTTTATCCGTTAAGTATACTTTCGTCTCATACCCAACAAGCCAATCAACGCGGGGCTCAATAACCATAAAGCCGCTGGAATTGGCACAGCTGATGGTACGCTCATATCAACTATTGCCTCATCGTTAACACAAGCCATGGTTAAGTAAGTGCTAATTGTGCCACCTGTTGATGCATCAAATAAACTGAGATAACTTAAATCAAACTCACCTTCAAGCACATTGTCATCTCCACCATTAGAGGTCCAATTTCCATTAAAACTTAAAATCTCTTCCAAGCGCCCATTAGAATTACTCATTCGGTACGTTTCAGACTTGTGACCACTTAAACCACTATACATATCGGCCTCTTCCCAAACACCGCCCTGTAATAGTGAAAACTGCGCAATACCTGTTGTGTCATCTACACCTAACACTCTAATAGCATAATCAAAACCAGCTGAATCAAGAGTTGGGTCAGTATAGCCATTAACACTAATGGCAAAATCACCTAAATAAATATTAGCATCCGTTTCTCGTCCACTTAAAATACTTCCACCAACGGCACCAAATTGAAATTTAGAGCCTACAACACTCGTACCCAAGTAATTAATGTCCCACTTATCACCGGTACTTGCATCATCGTATTCATGATTTTGTCCATTTTGATAATCATCAAGGTCTATGTCACCTGAATAATTGCCTTGTGAATGCCACTTAGCAGACCCTTCTACGCCATCAGTACTCGCTTGATATTCAGAAGAGCCTTGCACAATGGCTCCATCAATCGTTGCCGACAAGGCATTTGTACTAAGAAATACAGCCCCAACTAACACACCCACCTTTTTTAACTTTAAACCCATAACCTCATTTACCTCAATTATTTTGATATATGAACATTTTAATTAAAGTAAACTTTATTGAATATTGTACATTGGTACTAACCTACTACTTATAAGCCGTTATCAAGCCATAAAATTAGTAACAAAATATTGAACAGGAGTTTTTTCATCAACGAATCAATTCGTTATGTCATTCAGAAATAATACTGCCCCACTTTTCCTCATGCGAGCCAACAGCACCCGGTTCAAAAAAACAAATCGTCCAAATAAAAGCGATCCATTCTGTTAAAACTGCTTTTGAACCTTGGCTCGTTTTCCACCAACGAGACAATTGGTAACCTTCCGGCTCACTGGCATAAACTCCGATACTGCTAGCGGGTAATGCTAGCTCATATAACAAGCGGGTACGTCTTGCATGTACGCCTTGGCTAAAAACATCCAATGCATTCACTTTAATACTTTTTCTGGCAAACCAATCTCGTACCATTACTGCACTTAAATAAGTACGGTTTTGTGCTGATGCAGGAGTGGGTATAGAAATAACCTTTGCAGCCGAAAGCCCATGAGAAACAAAATAATGAGCCGACTTATCAGCGTAGTTTGACCACGCCATTTTCCCCCATCGGGTACTCGGCCCACCCGTAGTAATTAGGTATCTGTATTGGTTTGTCGGCTCATTAAATTTCAACAAGGCTTGTTGCAAACTTTGTTCAGCTTGCCACCCTTCAACCACCAAGTATTCAGCGTGCATAGGGTGCGTTTGTGCTAAGAAAAAACCAATGCCCCTAAAACATGTTAAAAATATTAGGCTAAGAGAAAATAATATCAAGAGAAGAAACCAAGCTTTTGGCAACCATAAGGTATACCGTTTGAAAAACATTGACCTCACGGACATGTATTATAATGACATCTGGCTAATGGTTAGGCTTTTACGTCAGCAGCAGCCTATGTATAAAATATACATAGGCTGCTTTTTTCAAGGTATTACTCCGCTGCCAACAAAGCTGATACCTGCTCACTCATTTTTGCATCCCCTTGTTCATCCGCTAGTTCTTTAGCTTTTTTCAAGTACTCTGCAGCCTTTAGTGGCTTATTCTGTAACTGGTATAAGTACCCTAAGTGGTAATTAAACACAGCAACATTTGGTGCGCTCAGCGTCGCCACTTCAAGTGCATGTTGGGCTTCATCTAGCAAGCCCAATTGCACTTTTACCCAGCCATAAGTATCAAGGTAATAAGGCTCTGTTGCATTTTCAAAACGAGCTGAAATATCTTCTGCTTTTTTAAGATTTTCCTCTGAACGAAACTGATCCGTTAATAAACTCGCCAAGTTATTGATAGCAGGTTCTATTGTTGCATCACGTTCCACTACTTGCTCATACAATTCTTTTGCCTTATTAAACTCTTTTTGCTGCTCATATAAAGAGGCGAGCTGCATAGCTAAAGCATTATTTTCTGGGGCTACTTTTAAACCTTCCATGTATGTATTAATGGCTTTATTAAACTGTTTCTGCTGTAAATAGAGTGTGGCCTGTGCGCTATATCCACCTATCCATTTTTCCTCAACCGCTAGCCCCTTATCTAGTACAGCAACTGCTTGCTCCCATGCTTTATCTTTGGCATAAATATTTGATTGCACTAAATACGCCGTAAACTGACGTGGGTTATTCGCCGTAAACTCACCCAAATAGCTTAACAGTTCTTCCTCTTGACCTAATTGAACAGAACAATAGGCTAAACCTTGAATTGCCCGGCCCATATCTGGACGTTCTTGTAGTACTGCTTTGTACTCCTCAATCGCATCACTATAACGCTCTTGCCCTTGCGATATCCGTGCCGATAAAAATGAAGCCACAACAGAGTTTTTCTGAGATTTTTCTAGTGTATCAACAATGCTTTGCGTACCCTGCCAATCTTTTTTAAGTAGCCTAACCTGAGCAAGTGTTTGTAGAATTGGATCATTATTCGGTGTTTTAGATAAGGCCTCCATCAATACCGATTCAGTTCTATTTAAATCATTTGATTCCATCAAACCTTTTGCTACTGATAAAGCAGCCACTGTATTGCCTGGGTTAACGGCCAACGCCTGACGGAAACTATCTTCTGCCAACTCAACAGAACCACTATTCATATAAGCCTGTGCTAATAATACCAACGCTTGTTCCGACTCAGGGTTATTCCGCAATACGATCCTTAATCGCGTAACTGCTGAATCAATATCACCATTTATTACTTCAATTCGTGCCTTTAATAATAAGGCAGCTTCATGCTCAGGGTTTTTAAGAAAAACCTCATCTAATTTTTTATTAGCAGCTTCCCTATCATCTTGCTGCATATCAAAGTTAGCTAACATCACACTTGCTTTATTCGCACTCTCAATGTCATCAGCTTGTTGACTAATCGCTTCTAGGTCAGTTTTTGCAGCATCTATTTTCCCTTGAGAAATTAGCAGCCCTACCATTTTAAAACGAAGATCAAATGCTGTTGGGTCTTCTTCTATATAGCCCTTCAATATACTTAATGCCTGCTCTGGATCATTTCTTTCGACCAAGGAAACAAGCAGCTGTTTAGCTTCTACATTAGCAGGTTGAGCTTTTACAAATTTTTCTAACACCTCTTTTGCCTCAAGATACTTACCTTGCATATTATATAATTTAGCCAATGATACAAACACCCATGTCTCTGTGTCAGGTTGGCCCATCAACTCTTGATACATTGACTCCATCGCAGAGTAATCTTTTTGCTCTTCTAAGATAGAGAGCTTAATCATTTTCAAGGCTAACTGATCCGGCTCTTTATTGATTGTATCGGTTAATAAAGCAATGGCTTGTTGAACTTTGGCCTCTTTATTTAACAAGATAGCTTTTAAAGAAATAGCTTCTATATTTAAAGGTTCAATTTTCAAAGCATGCTCTACATGCTCCATTGCTAAGCCATAATTTTCTTTTTTTAGTTCGACACTAGATTTTAAAATCCACGCTAGGATATTTTCAGGCTCAATACTCAACACTTTATCAGCACGCTCCATGGCAAACTCATTATTGCCTGACAATAGATACAATTGCCCTAACTTAATAGTTGCCTCGTGATACATTGGGTTTAGTTGTTCAACTCTTAACAAATTTGTATACATCGATTTCCAACTCTTAGCTTTTTCATCAAGCAAAGCAAGTTGGTAATACGGCTCTGCTACCTTTGGGTCTACCTGAATAGCATTCTTAAATTCAATTCTAGCTTTTTCCGGCTTATTCTCAGCTAATAGTTCTTTGCCGCTTTCAATAAACCTCGCCGCACTATCGGCAGGTGAACCACACGCCGTTAAACCGCAAAAGCTAACCAGTAAAACCAACACATATTTTAAAATTTTCATTATTATTCCTAGTCCACTATATAGTTATTAAGCTGAGATTCTGATTCAGCCATAAAAGATAGAATTTTTGCTTCAGCCACCTTGATATCTTCATGCTGCCCAACTGCAATGGTGTAACGGACCAAAGCACCATCGGTACGGTTTTTAAATACCGAATCAACAAATAAATACCATTTATTAATATATTCATTTGCGATTATCCGCCCATGGCCTTGAAACCAGTAATAAACCAATTGTCGCTGATTACCTTTTTTAATCAATACACGATTAACCGGATGATTATTTGCTTCAGTACGTTCAAACTCTGCAATTTCCCAGCCCCCGCCAGGAATACAAACTCTTGGTGAATGTGGTGAAACACCTTTCCGTTGAGATTGATAATAAGCTACATAAAAATTAACGAATGTTCCTTCATCATTATGGTAATTAGCAAGCAAATAGTCAGTCATTCCAAGCTTTTCAATAACCGGGGCATCAAGCTTCTCATGTTTACCCTTCCAGTCACCCAGTTGTAGAGGGTAATTCACAAATGATCGATGTTCAGGAAATTTTTCAGTACGTTGATCCAAGAACTGAGCCACAACACCTGACCCTATTAAGAATAAAATAGCCACAATCAGTGGTTTTGAACTAAGTTGTTGAACTGACTTATTTTGTTCGGCAGTTGGTAAAGGAGTATCAACCACAGCAAACACAGCAGCTACGCTCCCACCTTTATTCGTTAACTTTTCTAACACCCAAATTAAAATAAATAACAACACTGCACAGGCCATAAAAATAATCCAGCCTTCAAAGTCGTGTAAAAAGCCCTCCGCCATAGAAATGCCCCAGTTATCCACCAGTACACCAATAGCCCCTATACGGAAGCTGTTCATTAATATGGTTATAGGAATCGTTGCTAAGAAAACTAAGGCTCGTTTCCAAAATGATGCTTGATAAAAATAGGCTGCAATAAAGCCCAAGCTCATTAAGGGGAACAAATACCTTAAACCACTACATGCTTCAACCACCTGTAGCTGATACACACCTAAGTCGATAACATTACCTTCTAGAAACACAGGGATTTGGCATAGGCGAATAAAACTAACCCCTAGCGAAGAAGAAATTAACTGCAACTTAGCCGTTAACAACACCTCAATGACATAAGGCAAAGGAATAGCAAACAACAAGAGAAGAATCGGTGTGACCGTATACCGCGTACCTTTACCAATAGTCACTAGTGAGATACCAATTAAAGCCAATACAAAAGCGTATTGGATTAATAAATATAAAGCGCTAACTTCGCCAATTAAAAATACAATAGAGGCAATAACAATTAACCATACACCTGACCATTGTGGAGCAGCTACGGACGATAAAATAAGCCCTTTCTTCTCCCAAAGAATATATAAGGTGACTAATGGAATTAAAAAGCCATGACTATACTCTTCTTGACTCTCCCAACGAAAAAAGGCCTCTGACAAACCGTTCCAATAAGCCCATATAGCCGCGCACAATGCCAGCAAGAACAAACCCGTATGTTTTCTAGTTACCAATCGACCTCTCCATTATTTATTATAATCCTAAATTAACGCTTAACCTTAAAGCGCTGCCCTACATTATTAAGTACGAGCAAGGTACTGATTCGCTTTGGCACTTTAGTGAGTATTAGTTCCCTACCTTGTTTTGCCAAACGTGCCTGAAACAGCATTAAAGTGGCAATAAATGCTGCATCAATATAACTTAACTTAAAGCAATCTATTATCACGTGTTCTTTTTCTTCACTAAGTATAGATGAAAAAACTTGTTTTACCGACTCCAAGGTTGAAGCTTTAAAACTCCCGTTTAAAAAGACCACTCCGTCAGCTTTTTGTGACGGACTTATTACGCATGGTTGCTTGTAACATACTGACCGTTTAAGTAAACGATCATAAATTGCCAAAGGAAAAATATAAATTAACAACATTTTAATAAACATTAAACCGTCGTAAAAATACCGTTTCCACAAGCTTTTTTCTTGCTTAATTCTCCATACCCACTCTAAACCAAACTTTTGCCAACGCTTAGGGGCGCGCTGAATATTTCCTGCTACAAAATTAATAACGGCGCCTAAATGACTAATAACCGGCGCCTTCAAATACTCTCGGTTTTTTTGAATCCAAGCTTGCCCTTTCTTAGCGCCTAAAGCCACCACAATAAAATCTGGTTTTGCTGTGTTTATCGCATGCAAAATATCCCTACCACTCATTTGCTCAATAGACACAAACCCAGGGTCATAAAAACCGCAGCTCAGCATACCCACACTGGTTTCATTTAATTGCGTATGCGCTCGCTCGGCTACGCCTTGCTGTCCACCAAAAAAATAAATCCGTATTTTCTTTTCTCGTGGGCGAGAAGATAACTCATCAAACAGCGTAGAGCCCGCCACACGTTCCTTAATAGGTACGCCCAGTAACCTTGCCACCCAAACTAAAGGCATCCCATCGACCACACTTAAGTCACTATCAACAACTGAATTAAAAAACGCTTTATCTGATTGAGCTGCTGTAGCAAAATTAAGGTTTGGTGTAGAAAGAAAACAGTGGGTGTTTTGCTCTATTGCCTCTTCAATTAAGGTAACTGAACGATTTAAATCAACAACATCAAATGGTAAGCCTAGAACTGCCCATGTATCTCTACTTTTTAACATGTTTATATTAGGCCCATTCAAGTCTTATTTTGGTGAACACTATGTTTAGGCATAGAAAATAAAAAGTTGAACCGCATTCTCTTAACCGCTTCAGCAAACAAAAACGAGATAAAAACCCCAATCAAGGTACCCAAAACTAAATGGAAAACACTGTTTTCAATATTAAAGCAATATTGCATAAAAATTCTAAAGCCACTCCCAAAAATCACATGAACCAAATATATCTCAAGCGAACAACGTCCTAGTAACCCCAATAAATGAAAACGCTGATCAAGAAGTTTAGAAAGCAGTATCACCATACCAACACCAACAAAAGCCATCATCAACTTTGCCAAATCTCCGGTGTAAAATTGGTTATGAAAGCAAAATTGAGATATGACAAACACAAGCAAGCTCGCTAATAGCCAACCATAACTCACCTTAAACTCATTAGCCTTAAAATGGGAAAACAACATACCCGCACAAAAATAAATACCAAAGTTTATAGCGGCATTAGCAACAGACCAACCAATACTCAAGTCAGCTTTAAAAATATAAAGCAAAAGAGACAAAACAAATAGAGCCATAACATTTCGAAGCAAACTATAGGCAAGAGCATAAAAAATAAAAACAACAAATAAGGCATACAGAAACCAGAACTGATCCTGGGGTAACCACAACAGGCTTAATACATCACTAATTGTCGTCTTATAATTAGTGATATTTTGTAATGAGTATGCAAGCCCACCTTGAATAAGTGACCAAAGAATATAAGGGTATACGATGGTACCTAACTTGCTACTAACTAACCCTTTTACACCTCTTTTATTTAACGAATTGAGAAAAAACAAGCCTGATATAAAAAAAAACAAAGGCATATGGAATGAATAAATGACAGCATCAACAAGCCTAAAAAGCGTCTCATCTTCAGTTATTCCCGCATTAAAAACACCTCTAGCAACATGCCCGTAAACCACCAGAATAATTCCGATGCCTTTAGCGTAATTCACCCATTCATATTGTGTCGAACTGGACGTTTTCATTAACAGGTACGATCTATCATCTTTCTATACCCAACAAAACGCTAACCCCTCGATGGCTTAATTTATTATTCACTCTCATAAAAGCTCTTTATTTACTAAATAACACTCGTCGTATAAAACCACACAGTCCTTAATATAGCCTAGACACAAACAATTATTTTAAACTATACAATATGATTGATAACGCGATTAAACATATCCTTCAACTTACTTGCATTGTGTTCAAGTGAGAAATCCCGTTTTACTTTAGAGGCAGCACATTCAATCATCTGATTTTTTAACACAGGTGAGTTTATTAACATTAAAATTGTTTCGGCTAGTTGGTCCTCACTATCTGGGGAAACCAACAAGCCCGTTTCTTTATGCACAACCAACTCTGGAATACCCGACAATTTTGTAGAAACAACCGGCACCCCCGATAACATGGCTTCCATTAATACTACAGGTATCCCATCTACATCACCCTGTTCATCTTGCTTGCAAGGCAACACAAAGGCATCTAACGATTTAATAAATGAAGCTACTTCAGCATGGGCAATTGCACCCATAAAAGTTATATCTTGCGGACTTAAATCAAGGCTTAGCGCCAAAGCCTGCAATTGTTGAAACAACGGGCCATCACCCGCAAGTTGCAGTTCAATTGTCTCACCTTGCGCTTTTAAAATAGCCACGGCTTTAATTAAAGTATCGAAGCCTTTTTTCTCGACCAGTCTGCCAATAGCACCTATTCTAGTTTTCTTATGCTCTAAGACAGCCGTTCTTTTAGAAAAAAGATTAGGCTCTACACCACAGCGTACAATGCACATTTTGCTCGCATCAACGCCTTTATCTTCAAGGTAATGTTTATTAAATTCTGAAATAGTGGCAAAAAAAGCCGAACGTTCAACTTTTTCGTTCAGTAGCCATCCACGTTCATATATATCGTTAGCATGTGCCGTAACACTAAAAGGAACTGCTGATAAAGAAGACGCATACATTCCAATATCAGTCGGTATATGTGCAAAGTGAACATGCAAATGCTCACAACCATTCGCTTGTAACTGGCGCGCTAAACTGGCAGCAAAAAAGAAACGATAAACCAACCCTAAACCAATACGACTAAACAGCCCAACTTGCCACATATCACGCCCCACCATCATCAGCGTTTTTAAATAACATACTGGACTTTTCAGCAAGCAAAGCAAATTATCTTTTAATACATTAAGTTTAGACTGCGCATAGAGATAAAACGTACGTTTCGCTAAAGCCTCAACCCTTGGTTCATTAACCTTTGAACTTGGAGTGTGCACCGAAAATGGAACCACTTGCACACCTAAAGCTTCCAGCTGCAAAATTTCGTTGTAAACAAAAGTTGCCGATAACGCAGGTATCTCTGGTGCTAAATAAGCAATTTTCATAATAAGAGACTTCTCATGATCAACTTCTTGCTAGTCATTACCAAATAAATCACGGGTATATACTTTATCTGAAACATCCCGAATATCATCAGTCAGTCGATTTGCAATAATGACATCAGCTTCGTGTTTAAACGTATTTAAATCCGCCACAACATTAGAATTAAAGAACTTACTTTCTTGTATAGCCGGTTCGTAAACAATAACTTCTATACCCTTTGCTTTAATACGTTTCATTACTCCCTGTACCGCAGAAGAACGAAAGTTATCAGACCCACTCTTCATAACCAACCGATAAACCCCCACAACTTTTGGCTTAAGCTTAATAATGCTATCTGCGATAAAATCTTTTCGCGTACTATTTGCATCAACAATTGCAGCAATCAAGCTATTAGGTACATCTTTATAATTTGCTCTTAACTGTTTAGTATCCTTAGGTAAACAATACCCACCATAACCAAACGACGGATTATTATAATGACTCCCAATACGCGAATCTAAGCCAACACCCTCAATAATCTGCCTACTATTTAAACCATGTATTTCAGCATAACTATCGAGCTCATTAAAATAGGCTACACGCATCGCTAAGTAAGTATTAGAAAACAACTTAACCGCCTCAGCTTCTGTTGAATTGGTATGTAATACAGGAATATCTTTTTTGACGGCCCCCTTAACTAACAAGTTTGCAAACTGTCTGGCTCGATCAGATGTTTCACCTACAATAATTCTCGATGGATGCAAATTATCATACAGCGCCTTGCCTTCCCTTAAGAACTCAGGCGAAAAAATAATATTATTAGTCGATAATTTCTCGTTTAGTTTTTTAGTGTATCCAACTGGTACTGTAGACTTGATCACCATCAGAGCTTGCGGGTTGATTGAGAGCACGTCAGAAACCACTAACTCAACTGAACGAGTATTAAAGGAATTAGTATCAGGATCATAATCAGTAGGCGTTGCAATAATCACAAAGTCTGCACCCTTATATGCAAACTCTTTATCTAAGGAAGCCGTAAAATCAAGTTTTCTATTCTGCAAAAAATCTTCAATTTCCCTATCAACAATTGGTGATTTTTTTTTATTAAGCTCATCAACTCTTTCCTTAATAATGTCTAACGCCACCACTTCATTATGTTGTGCCAGTAGCATGGCATTTGACAGCCCTACATACCCTAAACCTGCGACTGCAATTTTCATATTTTAATTTAATTCCTTATAGTTTAATTGCACACTAAGACTTCCATACCTTAGCTTGTTGTTCATTCAACTCAAGTGTGGCTTGTTTCTTGCCTTTCAACAAACACCGCCATTGATAAGCCCGAATGAAGTCAACCAGCTCAGCATCCTCAAAACGAGGTTTACGCTGTAACATACTCTTAATGTAACCCCACAACATGGCAAAGCCGCCTATTACATAGGGAGGATGTAACATTCTAAAAACTGAGGAAGCCGTCATATAAAGCAGGCTCGTTCCCATAAAATATTGTCCAAACCCATGACGCATACGTCCGGTGAATATTCCTTGTTGGCTAGAACCCATAGGCCGTAAATGAATAAAATTCAAATCAGGCTCATCCCAGCTAACTGCAATCCAACCCAGTTGGCGGCATTTATGACAATCAATCCCATCCCACATCACTTGCCGAACAAAACCACCAATTTCTTCAAAGCATTCACGACGATAAAACTTTGTCATTCCAACAGACATCTCATCACCACATTTTTCGCTAATTAACGTGCCTGTTTTTTTATCTTCAAAATATGCTTTACCACTGCAGGTTCCTATTCGAGGGTTCTCCTCCATACGTTGAATTAATACTTCAAAATAACGCACGGGCAGCTCTAAATCCAAATCAAACTTACAGACATAGTCAAACTGCTTCACATCAACCTGATCATAACCGTGATAAAAAGCTTCAATAACACCCGGCCCAACACTACGGTGACCTCGATTTTCTCGAGTAATAATTTGGATAAATGGATAACGTGCTGCGTAATCTCGTAGGATTTCAGGCGTTTGATCGGTTGAACCATCATCAACAATCACCCATAGTGCAGGCAATACACTCTGCTTCACCACGCTATCAAGCGTGTTTCGCATAAAGTCTGCCTCATTACGGCAGGGTGATACTAATAAATACGACATATTTTATCTATTACCCTCATTATTTTATACACTAAAAAAAACAATAAACTTTACAAGCGCCCATCAACACCAACCGAAGGAAACAAGTACTTAATATCGTATACAACATGATTATCTTTACCTAACGCTTTCACACCCTCAATACCCAGCTCTTTAAATTGCTCATGTGAGACTGCAATAATCATTGCATCATACTGCCCAGCGGCTGGTTGATCTATTAAATTCAAATTATAAACAGCCTGTGCCTCTTGCTTATCCACCCAAGGATCAAATACATCAACTTTTGCGTTATAGGTATTGGTTAGCTCTTCAATCATTCCCACAACACGAGTATTTCTTAAATCAGGGCAGTTTTCTTTAAACGTTAAGCCTAGCATTAAAATTTTTGCATCAACGATATTAAGCTTTTTACTGGCCATCAGCTTAACCACCTCGCTCACCACAAAGTGCCCCATATTCTCGTTAATACGACGGCCTGCAGAAACAAGCTGAGGGTGATAACCCAATGTTTCGGCTTTATGTACAAGATAGTATGGGTCAACACCAATACAGTGCCCCCCCACTAACCCCGGCCTAAAGGGTAAAAAATTCCATTTAGTGCCCGCTGCTTCTAGTACTTCTTCTGTATCAATGCCAACACGATTAAAAATTAATGCCAGTTCATTAACCAAGGCGATATTGATATCACGCTGGGTGTTTTCAATCACTTTTGCGGCTTCGGCTACTTTAATACTACTCGCCTTATGTGTGCCGGCGGTAATAATGGATTGGTATAACTCATCCACCATTGTGGCAATAGCTGGCGTTGAACCGGATGTTACTTTAAGTATATTGGTTACGCGGCGTGTTTTATCACCTGGGTTAATCCGTTCTGGGCTATAGCCACAGTAAAAATCAACATTAAAACGTAAGCCCGATAACTGCTCAAGAATAGGTACACAAACCTCTTCAGTGGCACCAGGGTATACCGTTGATTCATAAATAACCACATCGCCTTTCTTTAAATATTTTGCGAGCAGCTTAGTCGCTGAGATAATAGGCGTAAGGTCTGGAATTTTACTTGTATTTATGGGAGTTGGCACCGTCACAATGTAAATATTACACGCCGCCAAAGTGGCAGTAGATGCTGTGCAAGTTAACTGACTGGCTGATGCTAGTTCCTCTGGCGTTGTTTCCAGCGTTGAGTCGACACCCGCATTAAGTTCCGCTATACGTGTTTCGTTAATATCATAACCTACCGTAGGGAACTGCTTGCCAAACTCAACTGCTAAGGGCAAACCAACATAGCCCAAGCCAATCACCCCAATATTAAAATCCATTTAACTTTAAACCTATTTTTAATTGAGTATTTTAGCCGGGTTGCCGCACGCTGTTTTATTACTTGGAATATCCATAAGCACAACTGACATAGCTCCTATTTTGCACGAATCCCCCAAAGTGACCCCACCAAGCACTTGAGCATATGCACCTAATTCAACATTATCACATAACACCGGAGCCACCTCATCGTTATATCTATTGCCAAGAGTCACTCCCTGACGAAGCGTACAGTTTTTACCTATGACGGCATTTTTATGGATAAAAATATTGCCAAAATGGTGAATTCTAAGCCCGCCGCCTACTTTTACCGTTTTTGGCAGGCTGATACCCGTTAAAATTTCAATAATATGAAAGATAAACCAATAAATTTTAAGTGATATTTTCTTCCAAATACCTTCACTCATATTATCCACATGCAAGCCATGCCGGTACCAAGCAATTGCGATAATAGACACTTCCTTCAACCAGGGTCTTGAAGGATAACGAGCAAGGTCAGACTGCCAGTCTTGCTTAATTTCTTTTTTTATATCTGCTTGCTGCTGAGACATGGTTTACTTTACTTATATTGAATAACTTTATTTTTTGAGCTTATTTTATTTAAAAAATAAGTCAGGATACCTTGCGATTCTGGAAACTTTGAGAGCATACAAAAAAAAGCATAAATAAACCGATCTTTGCGCGATAGCTTCCCAGTGCTAGCTTTCTTAAAAATTCGGTAAATTTGCACAGGGTAAAGTAAAAATAATAGTAAGCCTGCACTACTATTCGTTGTTAACACTAATAGCACAATAAAAAATGGTAGCCCCGCCCAAAATAAGGCGCTTTTATACTGCTTTGACCAACCACCCCAATCCAGACCATTCATATAACCAAAACCAACCTTTACGCAACGAGTCCACCATTGTGTAAACTGAGTCATTGCCGAGTCATGTGTACCCATTTCTGCATCCAAGCTAAGCACTTTCCAGCCTGTATTACGTATCCTTAAACACAGTTCTGGCTCCTCACCTGCAATTAATAACGCGTTAAAGCCCCCCATGCTTTCAAATACAGTACGCCGATAGGTTGCTATCCCTCCACATGCATCAACAAAACCCGCAGGCTTGTACCAACCCATATCACATAGTTTCATATATACCGAGGTATTGCGGTGTTTTTCCCTTAAACGCCCAAAAACAACGGCAACAGTCTCTTGCTTATCGAGAACATCGATAGCATCAAGAAGCCAGTTCTTATCCAGCTCACAATCACCGTCAATAAAATGCACAAATTCTAACTCTGCGTTCAACTCTAATAAGTGCTTAAACCCCTCATTGCGTGCACGTGCTGCCGAAAATGGCAAACGCTTATCTAACTCAACAACCTCAATACCGTGCTCTTTGGCAATAGCCACACTATCGTCACTGGAGTCAGAGTCAACATAAACCTTTTCGCAACCCCACATATCCATCGATTGAAAGCATAAAGGTAATCGCTTCGCTTCATTTCTTCCAATAATAACAATGCCAATTTTTTCAGTTATATTCTTACTCATCATATTCCTGTAAAAACACCTTATTTCTTAACGGGTAATAACGTAAAGCCACGAAAAAAAACACTATTTAATAAAAAGTCTGTGAATAAACCAGGCGGATAATTATCTTCTTTACGCTGCACTATATTCCTTAACTTCCATGTAGCAAACCCCACCAACCAGCACATATCAGCCATAGCAGCATACAGGGCTCCAAAGTTTTTTAAAAAATAACGCCGCCTTGACTCAAACCAATAAACTGGCATTCTTTTTTGCATTTTTTTATGACTGATACCGGTACTCTGCCCGACTAAGTGCATCACTCGACTGCTCGGCACATACCAACATTCCCAGCCCTTTTTAGCCGCCTGCAAACAAAAGTCTGTCTCTTCAAAATACATAAAATAGGTATCATCTAAAAGCCCCACCTGCTCAAAAACTTCTCGACGAATCATCATGCTCGCACCTGATACCCAATCGGTTTTTATAGGCTCCTTAGGTATTGTTTGCTCACTAACCCATCGTCTTAATAGTTTAGTTAATAAGCCTAAGCTAAAGCCCTTATTCATTTCGCTTTGCCACGTGTGGAACTTAAAAGCAGATGGTAACGCCTGACCGTTTTCATCTTCTATTTGGCTACCAGCAATTCCAACAGCGGGGTTATTCTGCATAAACTTCACCAGTTGGCTAACAGCACCCTTACGCACAACGGTATCGGGATTCAGCAAATAGATATACTCTGGCTTTTGATCAGCCTTTAAAAACTCTCGAATAGCCACATTGTTGCCGTACGCAAAACCACCATTACGACCCGATGCTTTAATACTAGCCCAGCCAGACCATTCTTCAGACACTATCGCAGCTGATATTTTCTCGTACGACCCGTCCTGCGAGTCGTTATCAATCACTATTACTTTAACGCCAGTTCCGTCTAGCGAGCGCAAGCAATCTATGGTGAGCCCCATCGTTTTATAGTTAACAATACAAACGCCTACCTGCATAGTCTTTTCACCCCTCATACCAACCAAAATACCCTCTCAAGTGTAGACTATAAATTCAGATATGACGCCGATCAATAGAGGCTTTTGAAACATAAATAAATGAACTTGCAAGACCAAACAGCAGCCAATAATAATAAGGAATATAATCTACTGAGCTCACCGTATAAATAATGAGTGCTGTTGCCGATAAAATTGAAAACAGTGCACGCCCTAAACGAAACAATTGCTCATCTTCTTTATACAGACGTTTATTTAACACAAAAATATTCTTTAATAGCGATATAAAAATAGCAATAAATAAAACTAGCCCTACCCAGCCATATTGCAAAACAACCTGTAAATAGGAGTTAACCACATCTATTATTCCCTCGCCTTGCATCATGCTCTGCATCTCTGGCGTATTAAGATACGTGGTAGAACCAAACCAAGGGTTCCTTTGCACCACGATGCTCGCCATATCAAACAGCCGAGCCCTATAATCTACCGTTTCGGCACGAATGTTTCCAACAAAGGGAAGTAAGTCTATAAAGTTTTGCCCAAAAGGTGTTATTAATAAAATGGGTAGCGTAATAATAAAGCCCCCAATTAATTTAGAATATTGTGCTATTTTTTGCCGCCCAGTCCAAATAAACACTAAGAGCAAAAACGCCAGCCCCACCCATGGCCCTCTAGAGACTGTACAAACCAAGCCAGTTATTAAAGCAATAAACGGTAGCTTCCTTAAGCTTTTATCCTTAACAAAAGCAGACAGATACAGATAAATGCCAAAGCCAACTGTCAAAATAAAACCCAGCATAATCGGCGTTCTAAACGTTACGGCTGCCCGCAGCATCCCGCCGCGCACCTCACCGGCAGTCACTCTTGAAACAGAGGTTAAATGCTGCAGAAGGTGGTTATAAATATGCCAATGCTTCACAGTTTCAAATACCGCCAAACAAGCCAAAAGACCCGTTGATATAAGGAGAACCGTTAAACATTTATTTAAGCTGTCCACATTGGTAATTGAACGGCTAATAACATAATACGGTAAAAATAAATCCACAAAATGCAAAAATAAAAACCGCACTCCATTTGAAAAAGTGTCATCTCGAAAATCCAGTAAGGAAATAACCACAATAAATAACACTACAAACTTATCAGCTGGTTGGCTAAATAAGCTCTGCTGTTTGCCAGTACTTTGCGCTAAAGCAAAAAAAGCCGGCAATAAAATAACAAGCGCTAAAGCACGTGCATAATTTAATGAAAACAGATAATTAACGATGCCAAAACCAGACAAAATGACATGCATCATTGGTAAAGAGCCTAATAAAAGAATGTATATAAACACTTTAGACTCAGGTTTTTTGGGTAACCATAAAAAACTCGCCATAATAAAGGCAGCATAATAAACCCAAATATTAGGCGATAAAAAAGCTAATGCCTGATTAGCCAACCACACATTCCGCCACGTCACTAACTCCTTTTTCGATATCGTTTCAATCTTCAACAGGCTAACAAACCAGAAAAGAAAGAAGCCAATAAGCAAAATGAAAATGAGGCTTTTTATGGTAATAGACATTTACTATCTCGCTGTATAACGAATTGGTGAACTAACGCCACATAAGTTGCCCTTACTTTTCATCATCAAACAATGTCGCGGAGTAAGGGTATTTTTTTAAATAAAGATACCTGAAGGTAAGACAGAAGAAATATGACCATGGCTGTTATAGGTAACGAATAAGCAACAGAAAAACTGGCTGGGCTTAGCACAAAACCCAAGTAACCATTATATAAAACATCTAAAAAAACAACGTGTACAAGATAAATTCCAAAGCTAGCAGAGCTTAAGTGTTTTATTAGATTATGGCTACCTCCCTCCTTTTCTGGCTGTGTAAAAAAATACCTGAGCACTACAAATGATGAGATAGCCATTAATATGACGTTAGGGCTTAAATAATTATAAAAATATCTATTCAACACCCCATCGTCCCCTAAGGTAAACATATAAGCGCCTGTTGCAGTAGCCACTAACAGCAGAAATAGTGATAACACAGCAAAATAAAATATTTTTCGCGTTAGTAAGAGGTTCCCGAGTAAATACCCTAAGATTAAGTACCCCATATAACCAGAAGTTAGTGCTAAATCTATTTCACTCGAGGCTCCTAACACTTTTTCTAAAAAAGGTAGTCCAGAAACTGAAATAAACCATAATATCAAAACATAATACAGCAGGTTTTTGTCAGCACATCTAACAATAAGTCTTAAGATGGGAAGACATAAGTAAAGGCCTAAAAGTGCATATAAAAACCATAAATGAAAATGAACAGGGGCAACAATAACTTTAATCCAGTGTTCTATTATTATCTGATCTAAACCTGTATTCCAGCTACCCCAATACATATAAAAAACTGACCAAGCGATTAGCGGAACAATTATGCGTCTAACCCTTTTAAGCAATATATCTTGTAAAGGCTCAACCTTTCCCAATAAAAGATAACCAGACAACATAAAGAACAAAGGCACAGCCACTCTACTTAATGAGGCGTACAGGTTTCCTATCTGCCAGTCTACAATCGGAATAACATTATATTGAGTAACAGTTGATGAGCAAGTGTGGACTAAAACAACCAAGAACGATGCTACGACTCTAATATAATCAACCCAATTTACATCTCTAGTATCCATACTTCACAAAGAGCATAAAACAAACCTCATTATTTACTTCTAATTACAATTGTTTCTTTAACAACTGATGTCGCCATAAGAAGCCAACACCCTTTACTTACATTTCTCAAAGTAAGCACTCATTCTTCTCATATATTTTTTTTATCGTCAACGCAGCTTTATCAGCGCCATACATTGCACCTAACTTAATTCTAGCCGCTCGCCCATACTTTTCCACTATATGTCTGTTAGCATACATATCTTGTATGGCAATAGATAAGCCCTTTTGAATATCGGCATTTGCTGTGTCTAAGTGATTTTTCAATGTATCACCTGTTGTGTTTAGACCTACAAAGCGCCTATCGTCGCGCTTATCAATTGAAATTAATCGACCTGTTTTTCCATTATCAATTAACTCAGGTAAAGCAAAAATATCAGTGGCAATAGTGGGTACTCCCAATAAACCTGCTTCAATTGGAACCCAGCCAAGGCTTTCGTCGAATGTTGGGAACAAGAGCACATCACTCGCTTTCATTTCCTCAAAAACAGTATTAATTGGAACACGCCCCTTATATTCGACCCAGTTAGCACTTCTCAGCAAACTTTCTAATTTTGCAATATCTGGAAGATGTTCACCGTACACATAGCATGCTTCACTAAAGCCCCCAATAAATGTAAGCTTGATATCTAGCCCTTGCCGAATCAATTCCTCACAAGCATAGAATAACGGCACAATGCCTTTTCTCATCGCATCGGTGCCAACAAATAATAAATTTAAGGGGCCAGTTGTAGAGTAGGTTTCTTTGGGAGATATTGGTAGTGAAACGCCTCCCCGAAAAACATCAATCTTATTGATAATTTTATCGTCATCAGGTTCTGTAAGACTGAGTGTAAGACGGTTTTTTGCTGCTTCTGATAATGCTAAAATTTTTCGACAGCGATTTGAGCGTAATATTTTCTTTCCAAAATTAAGCTGCCATGGTTTAACGTTACCCAAATACCTAGGCAACTCACATTCGTAGGATACAATAAAGGGCTTTCTACAAAGGGGCAAAGAGTTCCATGTATGCAGTAAATCCACACCAACATCCATTACCAGCGGCGTTTCTCTATAAAAATTAGTTTGAGCTTTTAATAATTTATATAAGGGCAGTGTATATAAACGTTTAAAATCAAAATCATCATGGCTTAAAGCGTAACTCACACGTTCATAACCATAGCCTGGGTTAATTATGCCAACTGTAAAAAGGGATAAATTGTTAAGGTTTTTTTGGTTATTAACTTCTGTTGTTTGCTTGATGTTCATATCACTTTTATTCGGTGTCTTAATCCATAAAGTGGCTCTTCCACAACTTTAAATGATATGTAGGATAATAAGATAGTCACTAACATAATCAGCAAAAATGAAACATTTGATGCCAGAAGATGACTATATTTAGAAAAAGCAGCAATAACAATATAGTGCCCTAAATACATACTAAAACTGATCTTCCCTATAAAACACAGTAATCGACTAGATAAAAACTTATTTAATAAGCCGCTGGTATTGATAGCAATAAAAATCAATAACGAGGACAGCACCCCAAATAACATAAATTGATGGTGGAAATATCCAATGGAAATATCTCTACCTACAAGAAACCCATAAAATTTTGGTACTAAGATAATAAAGAAAAAAAGTATAATTAAACCGAGCCCCCCTAGATATTTCTCGTAGTTATCTGAATTTAGTAGTGGCTTCAACTTTTCAAAATGCCCTTGTAAATAGGCTAAAAAAGACCCCATGTAGAATATTGCCAAAAATGGCATTAAGTTTGACTTAAACTCGGCTTCAACATTTATAGCATATAGCACTAAGAACGCTAACGAAAAAAAACTGATCATAATTTTTTTATCGTGATACTTCAGCATAAGGAGTGACACTAAAGGGATCAAAAAATAATACTGGAATTCGACAGTTATTGCCCAAAAAACGCCTACCCCATCTAACAACAAAAGATTTTTCACTATATCCTGCACATTAAACACCCATATTGTATGACCGTAGCGATGAAAAAGGTAATACACCATTAATGTCATAATAAAGAGGGGATATATACGCAACAACCTTTTGAAAAAATAGGAGGTCACATGAGGCAGAAAATCTAATTCTCTTGCTTGTTCAATAAATTGCCTAGTTAAAAGGTACGCACTTAAAACAAAAAATATAAAAACACCATAACGACCTGACCCACTAAAATCAAAACCATCAAAAAGCATAAAACCCGCCTTATTGACATGTGAGAATAAAACAAATAATACAGCTAAACCTCTAAGACCGGTCAGTGCCTTTACTTCACCAGGCATAATCGTCTTCAATTAACGCATACAGTTCTTGATTGTATGGTTGAAAGTAAGTCTCTAATTCCTTTCGAGTCTTTATTGATAATTCATTATTTAGTCCTACAAACATATTTTTAAATTCTTCTGGGTACCATTCATCAAGTTCCAAGAATTCACACACTTTTTTGAACTCCTCTTTGGTATTACTAAAGAAACGTTCTGCTGAAAGTACTAACAGATTTTCACGTTTAAAATGTAGTAACCAATTTTCAATCTGGTGACTATAGTGACCTCTTAACAAATATGAATGATGATTCCATTCATACCCATAAAAATTTTTATCAGTTGACATTTTATACAGGTCGCCCTTTATTCTTTGACCTTCTGCCGCTATAGCGTCCTCAAAATTCAGGCTTTCCCAGCCCTGGCGAACCCCCATTCCCCAAGCCGAAAATGCTCTCTCAATCGGGTTTCTTAGTAGAACAATAGCTTTAACCTCTGGCAAAACTTCACTAATCCTTTCTGCCGAGTACGGGTGAAAGATATATTCAGGCGTTGCTTCACCCACTAATAAATCTGCAATATTATCAGGTTGTTTTCTGAAAAATCGCTTATAAAATGGCACACCGTAATCATAATAATAATCAAAAAAATGGAGCTCCTTTTTTTCAGGGCTCCAAACAGAGGGGTGGTTAGCTAAATAATGGTGCAATGAGCTGGTTCCACATTTCTGGCCACCAACAATTAAGAAGTTGGGTAACTTTACTTCTTCATTAAGTAGCCCGTAATAGCTCTTTCGTAGTCTACGATATAGCGGCCTAATGCTTTCTCTGAAGTGCCTGTTTTGGCTGATTTTATTTTCATTATTTTTTTGCCCGCCTAATACATCAAGCTGTTTGTTGATAAGATTATTCATATTACTTTGATCACATCCGTTGTATTAATTTTTACTTGTAATATTTACAAAAAACTCATCGAGCATTTTTTTTGTATTCGCTAAAGTATAGCTTTTTGCTTTAATAATGCCTGCGGCTCGTAATCGTTCCTTCAATTTATCATCCGACAGTATTGCCTTTACATGTTTAGCTGCATCCTGGCAGTCACCGTCTTCAGATACTAATGCCGTTTCATTATGAATCATATACTCACTTGCCCCACCGCCGGTAAAGCCAATAACGACACACCCACAGTTCATTGCTTCAAGTGGTGGTAGGGGTAGGCCTTCTGGATAGCCCGTTACTAAAAAAACATCAGCTTTTTGATATTCTTTTATTAACTCAGCTTGTGTTAACCCATCAACTATTTTTAAATCAAAATCGCTTTTATCCCTTTTCACTAGCTTTGTGATCTGCTCTAGATCTGCTAAGTTCTTCCTAGACATGGCAAGTACCCTACCAGGAATTCTCTTTTCAGGTTTATTGATGAATTTCTGTTGATCTATCCCATTGGTTATTGTTGTAGCATCAATACCCATTTTTTTATTAACCATCTCACTACAAAAACTCCCGCACGTCATAACATAGTCATACCCAATATCAATATAGCTTTTATTAACATCTTCTTTTTTGAGTCTTTTATCTATGTTTATCCAGTTTTGCATAAACAAAACTTTTTTTGCACCTATAAAATCAACCCCTTCATAAGGAAAAAACTCAGTAGCAACAATCACGACCTCCTCAGTTAAGTTATAACCAACATCTTTAATATATTTAAGCTCTATATCATAACCAAAAAAATTACCCACATAATCCCCCATAATTAATGGGTAAGCCTCATAGCCTAGCTCTTGCAACATCATGCAATGTTGGTACATCACCTTAATACCCCCTACAGGCTTATGCTTACGAAACACCTTGTTTTTGATATAAGCTATTCCGCGCCCTGACAATACAGACTTAAGCCAGTCTTTTAACTTAAATTCTTTTTTGTGCAAGTCTGGAATGAGGTAATAAATAGTAGCCATCGTAAAAAATCTCTCTTAAGTAAAAATTTATATCTAATTATTTCAAATTAATCGTGCCACTAAGGGTTGTATTGACACCCTATCACTTAACAATTAATGCCGCTAAATTACGCCAACTCGTTAGACTAAAAGGTTTTTTTATACACACTTTACCCCCTTTGCTAATTGCTTTTATTTTTTGCCCTTCACGGTGTAAGCGCCAAGCTTCCGATGTAAGCATCCCACTTATTTGTTGGGCACTCTTACTGGGCAAACCCTCAAAACTAGGGGTATTCGGTGGTGTTCCGCGTTGTAAGTCATCCACCCCATTTGACAGCCGCTGTTGTTGAAACAGTCTCGCTGTTTCCTCAAAAAAGACTCGTTTATTAGATGCTTGTGTATGTGTAATCGAATTATCATGCAATCTATAAAAATAGGTATTTTTGGCTACATACCTAACTTCTCGGCTTTCCCCTAGTCGTAATTGAAGGTCAATATCTTGTGAGGTAACAAAAAAATCTCTACACCCTTTAGCTTCAATCAATACTTCACGTTTTGTTAAATAGGTACAAAAGCTTGTTCTTGTTTTTCCTGTTAGCAATTCATTAGAAATGCTTTCTGTAGCTTGACCGCAATTCAGTTTTGAAATAACAGTGCCTTTAGGTT
This sequence comes from Cycloclasticus sp., assembly GCF_019090545.1. Lineage (NCBI taxonomy): Bacteria > Pseudomonadati > Pseudomonadota > Gammaproteobacteria > Thiotrichales > Piscirickettsiaceae > Cycloclasticus > Cycloclasticus sp. Next base: position 85,006 of record NZ_JAHRVT010000039.1, read on the forward strand.
CCATTGTTGAATAGGTTCCACATACCGCGTCGCACTCTTGATGCTCTTCTAAATATTTAACCTGCCAAGACAATCTATCGTTGGGATACAAATCATCGGCATCACAATTTGCAATATATGTCCCTTCTGCAATTGCTAGGGCCGTATTAAACGCGCCAGCGGCACCCGTTTTAGGGCCAGTTATTACTTTAACTCGATCATCGTGAAAAGAATCAGCTACTTCTCTACTGCCATCTATTGAGCCATCATCAACAACAATCAGCTCAAAGTTTTTAAAGTCTTGCTGTAAAACTGAGCTTATCGCTTCATAAACATAAGGTTCAGCATTTTTCATTGGCATAATAACCGATACAACAACATTGTTTTTCATTTAGCATCTACCTTATAAAAAAGTAACTATAGTCCAAAGAAAGTCATTGCGTAATGTCCTAGGCCATATACTAAGAAAAAAACCGGCCAGGCTTTAAACTCATCTAGCCAGCTCAATAATTTATATTGGTGCATTTTATAAAAAATAAGTGGAATCTCAATCACCGAGTGAAGTGCAATAGCAATCACTGCGCCATATAGTCCATAAAAATGAAATGCAAGCGGAACCGTTATAAAAAGGAAAACTGCTGTTACTCCAGTTAAAAACATAATAGATTTTGAGTCACCTAAGGCCATAAAACACACACCCGCCATCGTTGTTCCCAAAAAAATAGTTGAGAGTGATAAAACCTCCAGCATCCACCCTGCTTCTTGATACCTCTCGTCATAAAGAAAGTCGATCACTAGGTGTCCACTACTAACTAGTCCTCCAACAACAACCATAACCACTATGTCTAATGGCATTCTCATTTTATAGTAAACGCGTTTCAGATCTTGTGGTCTATTTCTTACGACATCACTGAGTGCTGAGTACAAAACGGAAGACATTACTTTTCTCACCATTTTGTTAAAGGACATCGCCAGAAAAAATGCAATCGTATAAACCCCTAGCTCATGAGGTGTTATTAATGCACCAAGTATTAGCCTATCCCCTTGGGCCATTAAAAAAGTAAAAATAGACGCACCAAACACCCATTTCCCAAAATGAAAAATCTCTTGCAGTGCTTGTTTATTCCAGCCCCATCTACTTTTTTCACCAAGTGAAGAATGATGGGATAAGTACAGCTTAATGAGTGCTGAAACAATTGTTCCAGTGACTAATGCCCAAATATCGCGATGGTAATAAGCTATACCAATCATCAACAACAACCCTATCACCTGGCTTAATAATTCGATAATAACAACTTGGTTAAATTGTAGATTTCTATTAAGCAGGGCTAGGTTAATGGAATTAAAACCAGAAATTAACCCCGTTACCGACATGGCGGCCAAAATAAAAGGCAGCTGAGGGTCCGCATAGACTGTATTATCAGGTAATAAATTATTAACACCGAGATAATATAAAAATGCACTTAACGCTAAAATAAATAAAAATATTATTAAGCCACGCAAAATTTGAACAGCCCAAGCTGTATTTATATAACTTTTTTCGCTGGCATTTTTACTTTGGATTACATTCTGATTAATTCCTAAATCAGAAAACATGGCTATTCCGTTTAAAACAACCGTTACTACAGCCATTAGCCCGAACATTTCAGGCACTAATAGTCGGGTAAGTACTAAATTGCCACCTAAGCGGACTGCTTGCGACACAAAATGCCCAACCAAAACCCAACTCCCACCTTTAAATACCTTGTTTTTTAAACTCACTTTACTATCACTTCCATGTATTTAATCGGCGGATCTTTCTATGCGTTACTCGCAGAATCAAGAAATAATCAAGACGCTGCTGCTTCAATCTAGTTACAACTATATTGTTTTATCAATTGCCTCAAGCATTCTTTTTTTAAAGAAATGGTCATTTTTATAAAAATATTGCTTTGCACTTTTTTTGAGTTTTAACTTCTCAGTCTCAGACATTGACAGAACTCGTTCAATTTTCTTCTCCAAATCTAACGGATCAAATATAAATTTTGTTGAATAACAGACAGGTTCACTCGATTTAACTTTAACCAAAACCCCTCTATCCGCTTGTACAAGCTCATTCATCGGGTAGCCATCAACCGTTATTACAATAGCTCCACAACTTAATGGTTCACAAATATAGTGGCCGAATCCTTCTGCCTCAGATGTGCACAAATGAACTTCAGATTGGTTTTGTATCGCGTTTAACTCATCACTGGCAACATAACCATTTATAAGTGTAATATTACCAGCTTCCAGCCCAATTAAATGGTCTGTAAAGCGTGAAATAACTTTTAATTGGGGCCACTCTGGATGCTTTTTCCATATTTTCATTAAAGGGATCGTCCCCTTAGCTTTACTATTTCCAGCGATATGCACGAATGTATTAGCGACTTGTTTATAAGCGCTATTATATGGGCTAATCGTTGAAAAACTAGTGTAAAAAGTTGGCAAGTTCCTTTCGTTGAAAAAAGACTCCGCATCTTTCGTTTTGCATACAAACAAATCTATTTTGTCAAATAAGGCGTAACTCTCATCCATCAACCATTCTAGGTTAGCAATAAAAATATTCTTCTTAGACATATTGAGTTGTCTTATTTTTATTTGCTCTAAATGAAGCGTTACTGAAATTGGCTTAACTTTTAAAGTAGACAAATACGTTAGGAGCCGCAAAAAGTGGAATGACAGTTTTTTAACGACTTGAAGCCTTCTTTTTGAAAGCCCTCTGAGGTTTATTGGGAATGCATTATACCAAACCCTGTAACCTGCTTTAGTTAGTAATGCTCCTAGCAAATCAGCATCTAAGGTTAGGCCACCATTATTGTGATTAAAAGAAATATTTATAATTTTTTTCATAAAACTAATTAAGTAATCAATGCGTCCTTTACATTCTAATTAATTGAAAGAAACGTTAATAGCAAGCCTTGTTATAAAACCGACTAATCCCTTAAAGCCAAGTTGTTAAACTTGGCTTTAAGGGATTAGCTCACCTACATTTTATAAACCAAAGACTATCTATTTAGTTCTAAATAATTTATCGCATTTATAAAGCTCTTGATTAAACGCCTGCTTTATCTAAGGTTAAACAAAACCACCTAATATAAAACCTCTTACTCTACATCATGCATCTTCCCCTAGCATAGACTTGGCAAGTCTTATTCGGAGCAACAGATTTTACGGGCGCCGAATTTGAACTCCCTTTTTTGTTTGTAGAAAACAAAGAGCCCGCTTTATATGTTGTGCTAACAAACCCATTATCACTTACGCTTTCTTGTAGAGGGTTCCTTTGTATACTGCTAGTTAGCAGTTCATTTTCTGTAGAAGTTTGACTTCCCAGCGTCTCTTGTACGGGTGTTTCTTGTACCGGTGTTTCTTGTACCGGTGTTTCTTGTACCGGTGTTTCTTGTACCGGTGTTTCTTGTACCGGTGTTTCTTGTACCGGTGTATCACTATATGAATGGTTTAATAACGCTTGAACCAGGTTTTGTACAGTAGATGCAGACACCGTTTTTTTACAAGCATTTGAAGCACCTTTAACATCAATGTTTTTATCTGACCCCCTAACACACTCACTTAAAGGGTAATCCGCCAGGTAAATATCATTATTTTCCACACTCATTGGGTGAAAACCGCCTACTCGAACACCTGACGTTTGATTCCAGTTTTTAGTGAGTAGTATTTTATTGTTTCTAATAGTAATGTTTTTAGATTTAACCGTGTCTTCGGTTCTTACTGGCACACTGATTCCATGAACCAGCACAGAGCCTTCGTCAATAATGGTATTATTTTCGATAAGCGCACCATCACATGATGCACAACCGATAGCATTACCACCTACGTTTAATAGAGTATTCCCTCTTATCACTACATCTTTAAAGTACTCATCATAGCCATAGCCTGGGTCTACGCTAATACCGTAGCAAGTGCCTTTAACCGCCCCTACATCTTCTTTAATAAGGTTGTTTTCAATGGTAAGACCTTCGAACCGCCCATGTGCCACTAATGAAACCCCGCCACACTTGCCCTCATCGTCTAAGGCAGATTGATATAAAGTATTCCCTCGCACAACCATGTTTTTTGTAATGGAGGTTTCATCTGAGCCAGAGCTAAGATAAATATTGTGATGATATACAGTAGCCCCGTTATTTTGAAAGTAATTGTTTTCATAAAGGCAATCAGTACAGCCGCCTAACACACCTTGCCCAACGTTATTTATTACCGTTGAGTTTTTGAGCGTTATTTTATGTATGTTTGTGCCAGCGAGCTGTACACCTAACCTAAAGCCTTGGATATGAAGGTTCTCTAATAACATATCGTGCACACCTACATAAAGAAAAATACCGTTACCCGTGCCGGTTGTGGATAACAAATTAAGGTTTTTTATAACGTAACCACCACCGTTTTTAGCAGGGTTTATATTCCCGTAAAATTTCAAAGCAGCGGTTGAGTCTGATGAAATAATCGACGGCTTAGCTTTTGTTGCATCCCCATAATCACTCAATGTACAGGGAGCCTCTACTGAGCAGTTTAAGTTATTAACCCCTTTACCTTTTGTAATAGGAAACTGTCCACCACGACATAATAAAACACTGTCACCGCCTGATATAGTTGCAAACATTGACATGGCTTTCTCATAACTACGGAATGGGCTTGATTCTGACAAGCCTGTATTTTCATCATTACCCGTATCACACACATAATATGTTTTGCCACCAGCAGCGGATGGGTTATTTTCCAACTCTGTATTAATTTGCTTAATAATATTATGCGCCCCGGCTAATTGGTCAATTTTTATATTGGTTTGCTCAGGCTTAGTGTTGTTAGATTGACTAGCACTTTCCTTAGGGTCTGTATCAGTGCAACCAAGCATTAATACGACAACACACATAGTGGCGGTTAGCATTTTATTTATTCTAAATGTATTCATCTTTAATACTCCGGTCATTTTCATCTTTTGTTCATATAGGGTTGTAAGCACTTATTACACCTAGGCAAACCAGCTGTTTAATTAGGTATGGATGAAGAATAGAAGAATTTTAAATAGAGAACGTATACTCGGTCACACTTTATCATAAAGCAAATTTAAAGTGAGCTAGGCACCTTACAGACCCGATAACAGCAGCTTACCCAGTTTTTCTTTAGCAGCAAAACAGGTTTTTAGTTGCTCAATAACTGAAGCAGCTTCAAGCTATTACTTAAGTTGTTTGTAATATGCCGATCTTATCAATCACACTTGATATTGATGAACCACGCCCTTTTGTATAATGAGCAATATTTTATTTAGCTATGTTTAGGAATCAGAGGTTTAATATGGCAAAAAAGAAGGAGGGTTAATATTCACATTATCGTTACTTTCAGCACTCTTAACATCGTTTCCATTATCATTTGAAGCGGCTGTTGTTAATGCTTTAGCTGAGCGATCACTTTGAACCGGTTTTCTGTTTGCTGAAAATTCAAAGTAAAAATAATAATTATGTTAATACTATATCGTATTTATTTTTTAATAACTTCCGTACACTTTCTACCTGTGGGTTTAGCTTCCCCGATGGTTTGATGATACGTGAGGTTTTTTTATCTTTCATCATGCTTAGGATTGTATCTATTTTTATCGTTTCCAGATCATCTGCAAAGGCGTATACCAAAGCAAAATCACATAGATTATTTATTCTTCTAGGAACACCTTCGCTATAACAAAATATGGCTGCACACGCTTCGTGCGTAAAGATACGGTGACTTGCACCCGCTGTTTTTAAACGGTGCGTTATATAGTTTTCTGTTTGCCTATAATTTAAGGCACTCAGGTGAAACTCTACCCCGATACGTTGGGCAAATTGCTCAAGCTCAGGTTCATTTAATTTATCAATTAATTCTGGCTGCCCTGTTAAAATTAATTGCAAAAAGATATCGGCGTCGATATTTACATTTGATAATAAACGTAACTCTTCTAATGCTTTTACACTTAGATTTTGTGCCTCATCTATTATAAGGATGACACGTTTCCCTTCTGCGTACCGCTCTATAACAAAGTTTATGTAATCTCTGTATCTACCAGCATTATCTAAGGCAGCTGATTCAATATCAAGAGCATCTAACACCCACTCCATTAGCCCACCAAAGGACTCGTGCGTGTTATTGATTAAACCAATAACGCAGTCATCATCTATTTTTTTTAGTAATGCTCTAATCAGTGTTGTTTTACCCGCACCAATTTCGCCCGTTACTACCGTAAAACCAGCATGACTTACAACTCCATATTCTAACAGTGTTAATGCTTTTTTATGATTAGGGCTTAAGTATAAAAATTCTGGGTCAGGTACTTGATTAAATGGCTTATTATTTAAGCCAAAATATTCCGTATACATTTTTAGTAACTTTGATGCATTGGTGGTTTCTCGGACTTATTTAGTACACTACCAATGAGCTCAGTACCTTCTAACAATTGAAGAGACTTGACTATTTCAGACTCCTTATTTTTACCATCTTCCAAAACCAATAAGGTAGAGTCAATGTAATTAGAAGCCAATAAAACATCATCGGTTTGTAAGATTGGCGGCGAATCAAAGATAATCATTCTTGAATTATATTTCGTTTTTAAATCAGACACTAAATGAGCCATTTTCTTACTTGATAATAATTCCGCTGAATTTTCTGCCCGACCTTTTCCTGGTAATATGACTAATCCTTTAATACCAGGGTTAATTAGTACTTCAGAAATACCAATATTACCTTCTAAGTAATCTTTTAAACCTACTTCTACATCTAAACTAAAATAATCGCTTAACGTTGGATTCCGTAAATCTAAATCTACTAATAGTACTGTTTGATTTGACTCCATTGCCATGGCGACAGCCAAGTTTGAGGACACTACAGATTTACCTTCACCGGCTGTCGGAGAAGTAATCGCCAGGGTCTGAAAACTTTTTTCACGCATTTTTTGCAATACTTGCGTTCGAAGCATTCTAAAAACGCCAGACTGAGAATTACTATATTGTGAAGCAATTACTCGTTTTTCTGCTAAAGCTTTTTCTGAAACCTCTACGACTTTTGTTTCGGTATAAGTAATTCCTGTTACATCCTGAGCGTTATTTAACGGTTGATTTTTATCAACAGTAACAACGATGTCTTTTCTATTTTCATCATTAAATGAATTAGGCCCAGGCTGCTGCTTAGCTTTTGCTTTATCCAACGCTTTTTGTATTCTATCCATATATTTACACCTTTAAATAACGTTGAACGTTCAAAGTAAGCTAATTTTACGAAGAACCTTAAACCAGAGTATTTCAAGATCCATAACAAAAAAGTGAACACCTATTACTAATACCACAATCGCCCCAAGTAACCAGTATATTTTAGTATAAGGGTTGCTTGTTTTTACAATATGCTCACCTTTTACTGTCAATATTGGTATTACAACAAGTGGAGCAGTACCGGTAATTTTTCTGATTTTGTCATAACCTCTAACACCACCCACCAAGAACTCAAACAATAAAGCAAGACCAACACCAACAGCTATTGAACCTGCCACACCTAAAACAAATATTTTAGGTCTATTTGGTTTTTCAGGCTTACCAGGAACGCGCGGCGGTTCAATCAAAGTGAAGCTTTCACCTTTATTTTCAGACTCGAGATTTTTAGCCAGCTGTGCCTGCAATTCCTTAGACTTCAGCTCTTGATACTTCGCCATATTATTATCATAATCACGAATTAAATCATCATAAGCTCTTTTAACCTGATGAGTATCAGCAACTCGTTTTTCAAATAGGGCTAGCTTTTCTTTTAATTCTTTTTTGGCGACTAAAAGCCTGTTAATTTCACGTTCAGAAGACTTTATATTTGATTGTATTTTTAAATACAGTGGGCTTCTATACTGTGTAGGAGTAGCATCATTCGTATTAACTGATTGTTCCACCTCTAGCTCAAGGCTATCTATTTGTCTTTTTAAGCGCTTAACATCTGGGTGGTTATCTGAGTATTTGCCTTGAAGGGTTGTGTACTCAGATTTTGCAAGAGCCAGCTGCTGAACTGCTGTCGTTGGCTGCTGCTGCATGCCTGGAGACGGCATTAATGCATCTAGATTGGCTAGTTCTATATTCATTAATATTACTTGCTCTTTTAAATCCATGATCTCGTTTTGACCATCAACCAATTCTTTCTGAATACTCTCGACCATTGATAAATTATAAGGAAGTAGCTCCGGTAGACTGTCGTTATACGTTTCCTTAAAGTCAGCTATGTTTTTTTCTAATAATTGAATTTCGCGTTTAAACTTATTCGCCTCTTCTTTTAAAAAACCTTCTGTTTCTTGCGCGCGAGCGGTACGTGTTTTAACGTTTTCACTCAGAAACTGTGTTGTTAACTCGTTAGCAACCACTTGTGCTGTGGTTGGACTTTTATCCATAAAGGAGACATTGAAGGCAATATTTGCACGCTTAGCACGTCCACTACGTGGGTCTGTTACATCTGCACTCACCATATCAATAAACATGTTTGCTTTAAAATAGTTAACTATTGCAGAAGGGGGTGATTTTTGACGTTCTTCAACGTAAAGGTTATGACGTTTGACAATATCCATTATTCTTGACGTGGTCATTAACTTTTGTTTGATGACCGCTATTCTTTGGTCGGCATAACTGGTCACTGTTGAGCGAACTAAATCATTAGGAATCTCTTGAGATTCAATTAAAATTAAGCCACTAGATTTGTACGTTGCGGGTAACGAAAGTGCAATAGCGCCAGATACCAATATAAGAAAAATGGCTGGGTATATAACTAATTTTTTATGGCGATTAAGTATTTCTAAATAATCACTTATTCCTTTAACATCTTCTTCCATTTTTTCTCTATACCTTAGCGGGAGACTCTAAAACCATCCCAATTATAGTTTAACATCAGCATAACTGCTTGACTGCTTGCATCACTGTCATCTAATTCTTCTTTTTGCTGACGGAAGATATATGAAAAAGTTAAGCTAGCATCTGGTGAGAACTTCCAATTTACAGAAGGTGAAAAATTAATATTTTCACGTTCATCATTATCATCAAGGGCAGCTGTTGTTTTTTGAAAACTGGTACTAACTCGCGCTGTTAGTGTTTCGGTTAGTTCTCTAGACCAGTTAAGGCTAATCCTATCCTGTTCTGTCACACCACCTGTGCTAGAAGGACTTATTGAACGAGACAAATTTAGACTTGCATTATCGACTTCACCTTTATAGGAAACAGTCATATCTACCGAAGAGCCTGTATCACTGGTGTCTTCTTTAAAACCAAACAAACCAGTTTGCTCACTATCGAGCTGTCGCATCCCTACGCTGCCATTAATAGCCCAAATTTCTGATAGGTCGTACTTTGTTGTTAGCGACACATTATAAGTATCGTCATCTGTCGTAGTGAACAGACCACTTGATTTATTATTATTCGCCGATACGCTAACACCACCATTAAAACGCTCAGTAAACTGATGCTCCCAACCCGTCGAAAAGGAACGATTTCTACTATTACTAAAGTCAGCCGTTGAATATTCTTTCGTAGAATAACTAGCACTTACCAATAACACATCACGTTCTGAGAGTTGAAAACTATACGAGGGTGAAATACTTTCCGTGGTTGATATTGAGTTTGTTTCAAAATCACCTGAATCCTCTTCGGCCTCAGACCGACTGGTACTTTCCACATAACTCACGTCAAGACCCCAGGTACTTCTTTCTGTTTTATAATCTGTCTGAAAACGCAAAAAAGGGTTGTCTGTATCAAGCTGACTTGACCTTTCATACCGGTCTAATACATAACCTGTGCTTAAGGATGTTTCGACATTCTCAAGTGCATGAGCCACTTTTAATGTAGGGCTCATACTTGCATGATAATCTCCCAGTTTATTTTCATCACGCATAAAAATATTATCGTCATATTCCAACGAAGGATTGACACTACCTGATAAAGACCACTCAGCAGCATGTAAACTGCTCACCGCAATCGTTCCAAACAATGTTAATGGAATTATTTTGTTCATTAGAGGCCTGACTATGGAATTACAATAACATCGCCACTTTCCAGTACCACATTTGTGGACAGGTCATCGCCATCTTTTATCTTCGCATAATGAACGGGCATAACAGTTTGCTTACCATTATTTTCACGTAGCACAATAATGTTATTTTCCTGAGCATAGGTAGATAAACCACCTGCTAAACTTAATGCTTGCATTACCGTTAATTGTTGATTCATAACAAAACTGCCAGGTGTTTGCACTTTGCCCAGTATATGAACCGTATTACCGTTAACACTTGCCACAACAACTGTTACCACAGGGTCTGTTATATACTCTTCAAGCTTCTTCTTAAGGGCTAGTTCAAGTTCGTTAATACTTTTACCCTTAGCTTGTAATGACCCCGCAAGCGGGAAAGACAAACTACCATCCGGCAAAACAGCAACTGTTTTATTTAATGCTTCCTCTTTCCAAACTGATATATCCAAAATATCGCCTGCATTTAATAAATATTTTTCAGAGGCTATTGCATTGTGGCTCACTAACAACACAACCAATAGTAAAAAGTTGCCGCATAAATTTACATTTCTCATTTGGATATTACCTTTTTTATAAAACTAAACTAATTGTAATTTAATATATAAAAAAAGGGAGCAAAAGCTCCCTTTTTTAACTAATAACTTGCTAAAAGCAAATGTATTAGAAACTTAAGCGGCAACAGCTGCTTTACGGCGTAAGCCAAAGAACCCTAAAAGCGCTGGTGCAAATAGAAATAAAGCAGCAGGCACAGGTACTGCACTTACTGAAATATCGTAGCTTAATGCAGTTGAAGTTACACTTGTAAAGTCAACCCAATATGTGTGCCCAGCTTGTAAAAATACACTCGTAATAAAATCGCCAGCAACAAATTCTTGAATAATACGAACACCATCATCCCAAATACTAAGCTCAGCTTGTGACACTGCTGACTCAGGGTTGAAAGACCATTCAACAACAGCAGACGTGTCAACATCAGTTGTTAAATTAAAGTCTGAGAACCAACTACCACCTGCTGTTTCGCCACTACCAATTGCCACATTGCCATTATTTACAACCGCTGATACTTCTTGAGAAGCATTTAAGGTACCCGCAGTCGTAAGCGAAAGTGTTGCTGCTGAGGCGTTAGCCGACAAGAGCATTCCTACTATTAAAAACATTACTTTTTTCATAATTTTTTCCTTTAAATTAATTTAAATATTTACCTAAGTAATGCAGTCCAGCCATCTTCAGGTTTGCATGCGTTAAAGATCTGTGACTTTCCGTCCCTGGTTCACACCAAGTTTGGCCTAAAAAAACCATCCACTTATCACTAAGCTTATGGCCGTTAAGTGCCTTTACAAACTAAAAATAACCGTAAAGACAAATTCATAATAAGCAAATAATAACTAACCGCCTATTGTACTTTGGTACTAATTAATCGTAATAATCATTCTTTCTAACATAAACATTATAACAATGTAATTAGCATACACATATTATATGTCCGTTTATTACCTGAATGTTAGTTTTTTTATTATCAATACTAAATTTAATAAGCATTTTTATTTAAAAAGCCTTTAAATATAGTTAGGAATATAATTTTTAAATCCAATCCAATTGTCCATGTTTGAATATATTTAAGATCATAATGAACTCGCCCTTCCATTTTATCCAAGGTATCTGTTTCACCTCTAAACCCTTTAATTTGCGCTAAGCCGGTAATACCTGGTTTTACTTTATGCCGAAGCATATAGCCTTGAATTTTCTCTCGATACTCTTCATTATGGGCAACGGCATGGGGTCTAGGCCCAACAATTGACATAGTACCCTTAAGCACATTAAAAAATTGCGGCAATTCATCAAGAGATGTTTTTCGTATAAAAGCACCAAACGGTGTAATACGTGCATCGCCTTTTTTCGCTTGCTGTATATGTTCACCATTATCTTGTGTCGTCATTGAACGAAACTTCCACACCTTTATTTTATCCCCATCTATGCCATAGCGTGTTTGCCTGAACAATACGGGGCCTGCAGAAGTAAGCTTTATAATGATTGCAATAATTAACATGACAGGGGCTATTAGTGTGAGAATAAAAATACTCAAAATAATATCCTCTATACGTTTTAAAAAGCTATCCAATCCAGCGAAGGGTGTCTCGTAAATACTGATTGCTGTCACACCTTGATAATCTACCCAACGTGAATTAAGTAAATTAAACGTAAACAGGTCAGGCACAAAGTAAACCGACGCTGTACTATCAGCCAACCGCTCCGTTATCGTTTTAATTCTTTTCTCTGCTGACATAGAAATGGTAATGTAGACCGTATCTACAGCTCCGCTCTTACAATCTCTTATCAATTGTTCTATCCCACCAAGGATATCGACCCCCTCTCCATCAAATCGTCTATCACCTGAGATATGTGCTCGATCATCATAATAACCAACAAATTTAAGCCCACTCCAATCCATATTTTGAAAGCTCTCCCTTAACCGATTACCAAGAGGCGTCGCTCCAAAGATAGCCACTTGACGAGTATTATGCCCTTTAGATCTAATGTAACTCAGTGTCACGCGAACAGCAGCATGCCAGGCAATTAACTGAATCGGCACAATCACCAACCAAGCACGCACAGTCGGTGCATAGTAGAGACCTGTTTTAAACAGCAATGAGTCAGCCACGAATAGCACAAACACTGTCATTAGCCAAGAGAAAAGGACTGCTCTTATTTCAGAGCGAACACCCATCCCTCTCCATGACCTATAGGCATCTTGCGATTCGGCAAAAAAGTTAAACAGAACCACTGAAACAAGTACAACAGGTAGATACAACGGTATCCACTCAACAGCTAATAGGTTAATAATGGATAAAAACGTTAAAAAAATAATGGCACTATCCGCCAAACGGGCAATAGCATTAATTTTGGTATCGAACTGTCTGATTTTGCCTTGTCGCTTCACTTATTACTCTTCCCTATCCTCATTTAGCTACTCTTTATCTATCACTAGCAGTCAATTAACCTAGCCCTCAAAAAAGCAGTTTTAACTAAATTTTATTGATTATTCAATTCCAGCATCATAGGCATTCCGTTAAACAACAGACATTGCACTCAATTATGCCAAATACTCTATGGGTTTCTATCGAACAACAGCTGATACTTAATGCATTTAACTCAAGTATAGTTGAGCTTTGTAAAATAAAAATCTGACGCCCTGAAAAATACTGGTGCACACCAAATCGACAATAAAAAAGTGGGAAATAAGCCCATTCATGCGCCGCAACATAATACCCGTTTAACTTATCTAAAAACACCTCATGACATAATTCTTTATGAAATAAAATAGAAACACATCCTTCTTTTGTTAAAAACTAATTTCTCGATTTAATGGACAAATAAACTAAAAGAATAAAGGGCTTAATAAAAACTAAAAAAGCCCCCTACACTTTCATTGCAAAAAAACCGGATGAATCTTTTCCATGGGACTGCAAGACAATATATTCTGGGTATATTTCAAACAGACATAAAAAAACCGCTTACAAATGTAAGCGGTTAGTTTAATGGCGTCCCCAAGGGGGTTCGAACCCCTGTTACCGCCGTGAAAGGGCGGTGTCCTAGGCCTCTAGACGATGGGGACTAAGTCTTTATTTA